>MIAN01000124.1 GCA_001829125.1 Spirochaetes bacterium GWB1_27_13
AAATAACAGCAGCAGATGTAAGACCTAATATGTTTCCCCTTGCTTGAATAATAGTGCCAGCACCAACAAAACCTATTCCTGAGACGATTTGGGCTGCAATACGAGTTGGGTCACTTCCGACACCAAGTATTTGTGGTATCATTCCGGAAATAATTGTAAAAAGAGTTGAGCCGACACAAATTAAAACTATCGTTCTATAACCTGCTGGTTTTCCTTTTCGTTCTCGTTGAATGCCGATTAATGCCCCACAAATAGCTGCAACAAATGTATCTATAAGTAAATTTGGAGCGTATTTTAAAAATAGATCAAAAGGTTCTGTGAGATTCATAAAATATTTTCCTTAAAATTATTAAATGTTATAAAACATTTTAATAAAACTTGTCAAGAATTTATACTTAGAGTTAATTGAATAAATGTTGCTTTTTTAAAAATTTATATTAGATTTATAAAAATTATTATTTTATTTTTTGACAAAATAAAAAAAATTCGATATAAGTTAGAATGTTATTAATTCAAATAAATTGATAAATAAAACTTTCTATTTTGATTTATAATATAAAATTCTTTTATATGAAAGAATACTTAAAGATATTGATAAATTTCCCGTTAATTTAGAATAAGATAAATTTAAAAAAATGGATAATATATGATTTTTAATATGTTTGGTGATATGGCTTTTTATATAAAATGTCTTGTAACAGGTAATTCTGCTGCTCTTTTAAAATACAAAGAATTGAATGTTCTATTTAAGACATTCAAATCATCAAGATATAAGTATGTATTAAAAGATAAAAAAGTAACTAATTTGTTTCTTCAAAAAATTTATAACCTTTATCAATCGTTAGTAATTTTAAAACCGTTATTTGAGTCTACATTATTTAGTCATGATGAAAAAAAATCAATTTTATATTTAAATTATTTTATAGATTCTAACTCACCGCCAGAAATAACATCAAAAAAAGATAAATTTACACGCGAGGCTATGTGGCAAAAGTTAATTGAATCAGAAAATCCAACAAAAAGTATGAAGTTTATTGAAGATGAATTTAATATGTATAAAAGTTTTTTTACAAGGAGTAAATTACCCAAGTTTGAAAGTGAATATTTTTTGATGTATAAATTATATGCTCTTTGTACATTTAACTTTGACTTATTTTTTTCAAAATTTGATCACGAATTTATCGCATCTTCTTCTTCACCACCAAATTACACTGCAATTTCTGGAGGAGACATTTTAAATGATTTGAAAGATTTATATTTTTTAATTGCTGCATTACCACCTAAATTAGATTTAACTTCTTCTTTTAACAAGTTATTTATGAGAATAAGCGAAGAAAATTATAAATCACTTAGTAAAAATGCAATGGCAGCAGTAACAAGTATTTATAAGATAATTTCTGATGAATTATCTCCAGATAAATTAATCACTCTATGTAGATATATAGAAGAAGACCCTAAATTAAAAATGAACATTGAACAAAAAACATTTAGTATTCTTGATAAATATAGAAAAGAAATAGAAGAGAAATTTGCAAAAAATAAAGAATTCATTTTGGAAAAATTTTCTGAACAGTCACAACTACAAGAGATTAAATCTCTTTTTAAAGATAAAAACTTACTTGGTCTTGAAGGCTACACAGAAGACCTCGTTGAAGCCTTAGATAAAAATAACTTTGATGCAATATCTGGTATTCAAGCTCTAAAAATAACAAAAACATTTATTTATTTTGTTTATGAACCAGTAATTAAAGATGTTGTAAATAGTTTTATACTCGAAGCTTTTTTTAATGAGAAAGAATATCAAACAAATTTTTCAAATAAATTCTTTACAGCTAATGAATTAGTGGAATATTTTAAATCTTTTGAAGATAGTCTTGCTAATTCGGGTTCAAACTCTTTTAGGTTATTATATGCAATGTGTGGAAAAAATGCTAATTCTAATGAAAATAAAGTCAAAAGAACAATAGAATTAATAAATGAAAAAATAGAAACTTGTATAAAAAAATGTGCAGAAACATATTATGGGCTTGCAGTTAGACTCTATGAAGTTTTACAAGATTATAAATTACAAAAACCTGTAAAAATAAACAATATTAAAATAATTAAAGGCAGCCTTAATAAAGAATTTATAAATCAGCTTGCAACTTGTTATACTGATTTTACAAAATATATAAAAATAATTAAAAATTTTGTTAATGTTGATGCTGCTCAAAAGAATAAAGCACAAAATAACAAATAGTATTAGCATTACTTTCCGAAACTTTAAATTTATTAAGGCAAGTCTAAATTTGTATATTTATTTTAAACTAGCCCAAACGGTATTAAAAATACATTTTTTTATTGTTAATTAGAGAAAAATATTGTATAAATATATTATTGTAAATTTTTGTTAATATTCTTTATTAATTAAAAGAAAGTGTGTTAATTTGTATTTTAGATAAAATTAACAATATGACTAGGAGAAAAAATTGATGAAATTCTATTATATGATTATTATTGCTATCTTTTTTATTGTATTATTTAGTTGTGAATTACCGCAAACAAATAGAGTTGATGATAAAATTACTGATTATACAGAAAAAATACAAAATCTTCATCTTCCTTCTAAATTAATGCTACTTGGTAACTCACTTTTTGTTCTTGATAAAAATACCCCAGATAAACCAAATGGAGTTTATAAATATGATTTATCAACAACAGATGGAAAATTTCTATCATCGACACCATTATTGATTAAGCCTTATCAAGGATATACTTTTTATAATAAAAGAACTTCTTCTTTGCAAACAGAAGGCGGTTATCAAACAATAGATTTTGATTTGACAACAGACTCTGGTAAAACTTATTTATTTTCTATTGTAAGATTAAAATTTGATCCTGATGGCGATAATACAGATTTTGTAGAGTCTTATTGGTATTACATTTACAAATACAATATAACAGATAATATATCAGATCCAGTTGTTCCATTAACTTCACTTCCTGTATCACAAGACGATACTAATTATGATACATCTAGTTTTATTGCTAATTATATATCAGTTGTAAAAAATGGTATATATTTAAGTTGTAGTGGAAGGGATACTTCTGTAAGATTTATAAAACTTGAAGATAATTATACAATTAATGCATATTTTAAACCAGATGGTTTTGGTGATATAAATGCAAGAGTTTTTGCAAAAGATGTTGTATCTCCTTTTAATTTGATAACAAAGCAAAAAAAGAATTTTAATTATATATTTGTTTCTTCAAAGGATAGAGATGGAGATACACCTAATGGTTTAGTTGTTTATAGAGATGAATTTAAAGATAACGATACAGGAGAATTAAGTACTGACACAACTCCACCTGAAAAATTATCTACTATAACATTTCATGGTGATAGTTATCCAAATAATTTTTTTGTAAGTCCTGATAATACAAATCAAATATATTGTCCAACAGAAAAAGGTATATTTAGAATTGATGTAACAGATGTAACAAATGATACTATAAATAATAGTATTACTGTTGAATCAACTAATAATCTTATCTCTGAAGAAAATGCAGGCAATGTTTACATTTTTAAAGATGAGTATAATACATTTCAAAAAGGTTTGAATAAAAAGTATTTGGTCCAAACAAAATATAATCCTAATTCAATCCCTGACTCAACAGAACTAAAAATAAGAGAATTAGATAACTTAAATAGTGTTGTTAAAACAATATTGGTGTCTGGCGTTGTTAATAATATGGTGTATTATAAGGGTAGGTTAATTATTTCAAATCAATCTTTTGGTACCTTAATAAGTTATCTATTGTAAGCTAAATATTATGAAAAAGACGATAATATTCATTTTAGCCTATATTTGCTTTGCTTATTCTATTTATTCTCAGACTTATAGTAAAGTTACGATTGGTTATTCTTTAAAGAAAAGACCAATTGATGTTTATAAATTTGGAGAGGGAAAGCAATTATTATTTATTTTAGCAGGAATTCATGGTAATGAAGAAAACACAATGAAAACTGCCTATTTTATAATAGAAAAATTAAAAGAAAACAAAATAGACATTGGTGAGAATAAAAGTGTATGGATAATTCCTGAAACTAATCCAGATGGACTTGCAAGAGGAAGAAGATTAAACGATAATAATGTTGATTTAAATAGAAATTTTGATACAAGTAATTGGAAGCCACATTATACATTTTTTAATAATTTATTAAGTTGTGGAAAGTTTCCCTTTTCTGAAGTAGAGTCTAAGGTATTAAGAGATTTATTTATAGAAATTAAGGATCATTATACTATTGTAGTTTTAACTCTTCATTCCTCTGGAAATGCCATAATACCGGGTAACGAATCTTATTTTAATGAAAGAATTCTTAATTATGTATCTGATAATTCAACATATTTCTTTAACTCTGTTGGTTATGATGCTAATGGAGATTTAACTTGTTGGCTTTCTGAAAAACTAAAAATTGCAAGCCTAACTATTGAGTTTAAAACAAAAAGAAAAACAGAAGTATCTGAAATTGCTAATATAATTTCTGGTTTACAAAATGTAGATTTTGATAAAGATATATACAATAAAAGTTTTGATTTAAATTTTATATTTAAGAATAACAATAAAATAGATACATTATTACAAGATTTACCAAATGATATAGTAAAAAGGATAAAATCAACTAATGAAAATCAAAAAATATTTATAGATTATTTTAATAAACTCTCAAAAGATGATGATTTACTTATTCTTGTTAATAAACAAAATTTTTTATCAGAAGATTATATTCCAGAAGACCTTGTAACTATAAACAATGAGTTTCCTACAAATAAAAAATCTATTCAATTGAGAAAAATTATTATTAATGACTTAAAAAATATGTATCAACAATCCGAGAATGATAATGTAAAATTAGTAATACTTTCAGCATATAGATCATATTTTACACAAAAAGAAGTTTATAAAGGATGGGTTTATAAACTTGGAGAAAAAGAAGCAAAAAGAGTTAGTGCAATACCAGGTGCGTCACAGCATCAACTAGGGACAGTGATAGATTTTAATTCTTTGAATGAAAATTTTTCACAAACAAAAGAAGGTAAATGGCTTTTTCTAAATGCTTACAAATTTGGTTTTATATTATCTTATCCTGAAGGGATGGAAAATATTACAGGATATAAATATGAACCATGGCATTATAGATATGTTGGAAAAGAAGCTAGCTTTATAATTTATAATTATTTTAATAATTCTTTAGAATTATTTTTAAACTGGTACTGGGATAAAAAAATAAATAAATAAATATTATTTTTTTTTAATTTATATTTTATATTTTAGAAAAAAATATTATAATGTTATTTAGATACAGTATATTATTTTGGAGATAATTAATTTGATTTTTACATTAATTTCTATAATATGTATCCTTTTTTCGCTATTACTTTTCATAATAATTTTTGTACTTTTAAAATATAAGAATATTAAAAAAGAACAATCTAAATTTAAATTATTAGTTGAAAGTACAAAAGATTATCTTATGTTTTTATATCAAATTCTTCCTGAAGAAAAATTTATTTACGTAAGCCCTTCATCTGTTTTGATAAATGGTTATACGCCAGAAGATCATTATGCAAATCCACATTTATTATTAAAATTAGTTTATCCTGAAGATATTCCAATTTATGAATTTCAAAGAGAATTCCCAAAGTTAACAAATAAACCTCTTGTTATGAGATGGATAAAAAAAGATGGAAAAGTAATATGGACTGAACATAGATATACAAATATATTAAATAAGCAAGGCGATGTAATATCTATTGAAGGTATAGTAAAGGATGTTACAGAACAAAAAGAGACAGAATTTGCTTTAAGAGAAAGTGAAAAGAAATTTAAAGAATTATTTAATCATGCAAATGACTTTATATTCTTAATGGATGTAAACAAACAAACAGAAAATTTTAAGTTTTTAGAAATAAATAAAATAGCTTCTTTAAGACTTGGAATTGATAAAGAAAAAATAAAAAATATTACATTTTTAAATTTAATAAATGATGACAAATTAGAAGAAACAAAGAAAAACTTAGTAAAAATAATAGAAAATAAATATTATGATTTTGAAACATTCTTTATAGATAAAAATAGTGATAAAATACTTGTAGATATTAATGCTCACTTATTTAAATTGGAAGGTAATAATGTTGTCTTAATTATAGCAAGAGATGTAACAGAAAAAAGAAAAATAGAATACGAGATGCAAAAGGCTCAAAAACTAGAATCTCTTGGAATACTTGCGGGTGGAATTGCTCATGATTTTAACAATATGCTTACAGGAATTCTTGGTAATGTATCCTTAGCAAGATTTAGTGTTGATACTAATGATAGGATAGTAGAGTTTTTACTTGAAGCAGAAAAAGTAATTTATAAGGCTAAAGATTTGACATTACAATTACTTTCGTTTTCAAAAGGTTGGTCTCCTATAAAAGAAGCTGGTTCTATTTCTAAATTGGTAAGAGAAACTTCTACTTTTCTAGTTAGAGGTTCTAATACGAAATGTATTTTTTCTTTATCAGAAAATTTATGGGTAGTCGAATATGATGAAGGACAAATGGTACAAGTTATTAATAATCTTGTTATTAATGCTATGCAATCTATGTCTTCTGGTGGCATTATAGAAATAAAAGGGGCTAATTTAATCTTAAAAGAAAATAATGAATTACAACTACAAAGTGGTAAATATGTTAAACTTTCTTTTATAGATCAGGGGGTTGGCATTCCAAAAGAGAATATAACAAGGATTTTTGATCCTTTTTTTACAACAAAAAATACAGGTACAGGCATTGGACTTACTTCAAGTTATTCAATAATAAAAAAACATGGTGGGGCAATTACTGTTGAATCTGATGTTGGTAAAGGAACTTCTTTTCATATTTTTTTACCAGCATCCCAAAAACAACAGGAAGGACAATCTAAAAAAGACGGTCATTCTATTGGCATTATTAAAAAAGGCACAGGAAGAATATTGGTTATGGATGATAATGACGATATTAGAAATACAGCAAAAAAGTTAATTGAACAGCTTGGTTATGTAGTATATGTAACTAAGGAAGGAAAAGAAACTATAGAAACTTATCAACAAAATATAAATAATAATACACCTTTTGATGTTGTTATTTTGGATCTTACTATTCAAGGTGGGATGGGTGGTAAGGAAACTATTCAAAAATTGTATGAAATAAATCCAAATATAAAAGCAATAGTGTCAAGTGGGTATTCGAATGATCCTATTATGGCAAATTATAGAGAATATGGTTTTTCAGATATAATTTCTAAACCATATACAGTAGAAAAATTAAGTGAAACTTTATACAAACTTACAACTAAATAATTTTAAAGGAGGAGTTATGACTGGGATGATTGGTTATGAAGGTGGAACAAAGGGATTTTTAGATATAACTTTTGGACCTAAATGGGATTATATTCCATTAACGAGAAATTATATTGAAAATTTTTTACAGGTAAACTATACAGATAAACTTAGTATCAACAAAATTGCAATGTCAGCATCTGAGCTTCTTGAGAATGCTGTAAAATATTCATCAAAAGATGGGATAAGAACTCAAATAAGAAAATATGAAGATGAACATAAAATCGAACTTGTTGTTTATAATGTCATTGATAAAATTGAAGCAGATAAACTAATGAAATACATAGCTGAATTAAATTCAGCTTCTGATCCTTTTTTATTTTATGTGGCTAAAATGAAAGAATCAATTAAAAGACATGATGGAAAATCAGGACTTGGACTTTCAAGAATTGCTCATGAAGGTTCTGCAAAACTTGAAGCTGCTTATTTTTCAGAAACAAGCGATACAGGGATAATTGAAGTAAAGGCTTTATTTAAAATTTAAATTTTATTTATTGGAAAAAGTATGAACAATATTGATTTATCTGAAAAAAACATTTTTTTTATAGAGGATAAGATTGAGGATTTTGGTTTATTTATTAAAAGTTTTCCTACTTTAAACCAAATAAACATATATAATTTTGATAATTTTATTAATGTTATAAAACAAAAAAAATCTAATTTAACAAGAAGAAATACTTTAATTATTTTAGCTTTTGATTTTTTAAATAATGAAATATTAGAGAAAATAAAGTCTATTTTTTTTGAAACTTATGAAATAAAGAAACCTTATTTTCTCTGTATATTTAGAAAAGAGCCAGATTCTTTGGAAAAAGAAAATTTAATTAAAGGGGAAGCATTTTATTACATTATTCCAGAAAGAGAATATTTTAATTCCAATTTCTTTTATTTTAATTTTTGTCAATTTGTGGAAATAGTGTTTGAGAAAATAGTTTCTAGTGATAGAATAAATGATTATATAATAAAATCTTTTCAGATAATAGCAGATACATATATTATTAATAAACAAAAAAAACAAATAGAAAAATTATACTTTGATCTTGAATTAATGAGTAAAGTTGACTATCTAACCAATGTTTTAAATAAAAAAGCTTTTTTTGAGTCTTTAGAATCGGAAAAGAAAAGAACACTAAGAGACTTATGGAGAATTAAGGGTATAAAAAATGATATAGAAAAAGAAAAAGAAGAAGTCATCAATGAAAAACCTGATTTTACTAATCTTTTAGAAAACTATGGAAAATTTTCTTGTATGATGATAGATATTGATTTTTTTAAAAAGATTAATGATACTTATGGACATCTTGTTGGAGATCAAGTTCTAAGAAAAATTGGAGAATTATTAACTTCAAAAGCAATTTTTAGAGAACATGATATAATTGGTAGATATGGAGGAGAGGAATTTATAGTCATTCTACCAGAGACAAGCTCTAAAAATGCTTTAATTCCTGCTGAGAGATTGAGAACTGGCATTAAAGAAATTATTTTTTCTGATGAAAAAAGTAATACTTTTTATTTATCTTTAAGCATTGGCATTTCAGAATTTTATTCAACAGATAAAAATAACGAAGAAATAATAGGAAGGGCAGACAAGGCGTTATATTATGCAAAAAGGCAAGGTAGAGATCAAACTATAATCTATGAGGACATAGTAGATAAAATTAATTAGTATATAATGCTTCCATAACTTCTAAATAAATTACCAGAAAGCCACTTATGAGGATGTTTTTTAATTGAAGCACCCAATGCCAAAATTGAATTAATTTTTTTACCATCTTCATCTTTATAAATATCTGGGTAATTAAGATTCATAGGTTCTATAACTATTCCATAAACATAATTTGCATGAATATACTGTATAGTACCGTCTTTTTCGATTTCGACTACAATGCCACAATGGGTAAGGTTGTCATTTCCTAATATACCATCTTCATTTTTATCATAAGTATTATCCCAAAAAATGAAATCACCTATTTTTGGAATTTTATTTTTATATAATTTACCATTATCTTTTAAATAATTAAAAAGTCTCGCAACTCCATTTCCTGTATATGAAGAAAGATTTATATCAATCCCCATCTTATAATAAATTGCTAAAACAGTACCTATACAATCAAGAGTAAAATATTTATCTAATACTTTAACCTTATCGTAAGTCTTTTTACCAACAAAATGATTAAATGAATATAAAAATTTTTCCTTTTGATTATAATTTTCTTTTACATCAGAAAAGGTATTGCAACTAAATAAGATGAAAGTCAATAATAAAAACAAAAAATATTTTCTAACTTTATGATTAAAGATAGAAAATATTTTTAAAAATTGAGAAAAATATAATTTCTTAATAAATTGTAACATATTATACCAATCAGCAGAGTCTATGTAATTTTTTATTGTTCGGTTATAGTTTTAATACAGCTAGACTATAAGCAACTTTTTTCTTTTCATCAAAAAATCTTCTTATTATATAAATGCCTCCAATATTAGCAACTGAAGTTTTATTGTTAAAAAAAGATGTTAATTCATAATTATCTTCCATATAATCATTTATTTCTGCTGATACTTTTGTCTTTAAAATTTGAACAATTTCTGCTCTTGCTGTAGTATCAGCGTACGAAAATAAATCTGTAATCTTTGAAGTTTGACTATATGCACCAACAGCAAAAATATATCCTGGAACCTCTGGTGGTTTTTTAAACCACCATGGCACATTGGATAATTTTTTATTACTACTGCTATTTGTAGTACTTACCATATCAATTGATACATCTTGAAGTTCAAAATTAAAATCAGGAAATGCCTTTTTGTTGAATTTTACCCAAATACTTGCCATAGCATCTTTTGTTATTTTTACTGTTATAATGTCTCCATATTTAGTAGTAACAAGTTGAGTTACTTTTATATAAGGAAAAAAATCTTCAATAAGATTTGCATCAATTGTTGTTTTAATTTTCATATCAGATAATATATAAGAGCCGTAAGTTTGGTCATAGCCACCTATTCCAATTTGTAAATCAGCAAATTTAACAGCCTCATATAAAGCATTAACTATATATTGCTTTTCTTTATCTTCGGAATAATTTGGATTTAAAACAGAAAAATAAAAATCTGTATTATTTGTTGGTACTTTAACGTAATAATTCACAGTGTTTATGTTTACTTCTTTTTTTTGAGAAAATCCATAAAAATTAAATAAAATCAAAAAAAACAATAATAAGTATAAGCTTTTCATATTTATTCCTATTTACCAGAAAGTTTAGTTACTCTTCTAATCGTTTGAGATTTATAGTCTGGGTATTTTGAAGCTAAAGCATTTGTGACTTTATTTAAAGCATTTATCAAATAACTTTTATCTATTTTGTATCTTCTTAATAATTCAATAGAAACAGCATCGGCTTCAAATTCCTCTTTATCATCTCTAACTAATTTACAAGCTTCAACACCTTGTTTAATAACATTCTCTAAATCTTGTGAAATAGCAAAAGTCTCATCATCAAGCATCGTATCAAGCTCATCAAAAGCCTCTTGCATAGAAGCCCTAGCTTGATCTATTGCCATATCTATAATGCCATGTCTTAAAGCCACATGTCCAATTTCATGTCCAAGTATTGCGACAAGTTCTTTATACTCTGTAATCAATCTTAATAAAGTATCACTTACAAAAATATATCCACCAGGTCCTGAAAATGCAACTGGTTCTGGGTCTTTAATAATAAAAACATAATATCTTGAGTCATAATCCACAGTTTGTCTTGCAAGTATATTAGCAATAATATTCATTTTTTTAGTAAGTTCTGCATCAGTTACAACTCCTTGTTGTAAAACGCCCATAGATGCACAAAGTCCTAAAGCACTCAAATTTTCGTTAATAAAAGTATCTTTAAGCCCGATTAATTCACCTTTTTTAGGAAAATAAGCAAGTCCAAATTCTTTTCTTGTTTTATTAATTTCTTTTGGACTAAAATTTGTCAAATCAAAAATTTGATCAATATTTGTTGTGCTATATCCCTTTTTTTGCGAATAATTTAGAGCAAAACCTTTAATAGCCGCAGTGTAAGAAGCTGGTGCTATCGAATTTTTTACATCTTTTCCACCATCTCCTTCAAGATCAGCAAATTTATCTTGTTTGCCCCCAGTGCTTTCTTTTAAAGCCATTTTTGAAATAAAACCTTTTTTATCTCCAACACTTACATTGATCCAATCTGGATCATCTTTAGCGTCTTCAATATATGTAACTTCTGTTCCAATTTTTAAAACTAATACATTGTCATAATAATTAGCAGGACCATTTTTTAAAAAAGTCTTATCTCTTGCAATTTTTAAACTCTTGCCATACCCATAAAATAAAATACATAAAAATAAAGCTAAAAAAACTATTTTTTTCATACTATTACCTCCAAAATTATTTTTCGGTCAACTTTATAGGTTCACCAAATTTGTCTTCATGTTCAATATAATAATTTTCATAAAAAGAAGCAGGACCAAAATCAGATGCTTCATTCTTAAAAAAATCCCTCATTTTTTCAAATTCTTCTAAATTTTTACTTTCATACGCTGTAATCATTTTATAAAACTGTTCTTTTATAAGTTTTTCATCAGCAGTATAATAGTATATTCCTATTGGAATATCTTTACCTTTTACACTAAATCTTCCAAGATAATTAAAATCATAATTATTTTTTAATAAATTAAAAGTATTCTCACCAAGTATAATCCTTGTATTAAAGAATTTATTAGCACCTTCTAATCTAGAAGCAAGATTTACATTATCTCCAATTGCAGTGTATTCAAGTCTTTTTCCACCACCCATATTACCAACAATCATTTTACCAGAATTCACACCAATTCTAACATTTAACCCATAATCCTTTGTTAATTCATTATTTGCCTTATAACATTCAAAAGCAGATTTTACTGCCATATCAGCGTGTTCAGAAAAATTATCAGGTGCTCCAAACAAAGCCATAAGCCCATCGCCAAGAAATTTGTTTACAAAACCTTTATTATTCATAATTATCTCTGAAAAGGCTTTTAAATACAAATTTAATACTTCTACAACTGTTTCTGGTGGATTTTTTTCTGAGAATGTCGTAAATCCTTGAATATCAATAAATAAGGCTGATGCATTAATATCCTCACCACTTGTTGCAATTGGCTTATCAGTATCAGAAATCTTTTTTACCAAGTCTGGAGAAAGATATGTACCAAAAGCATTTTTTATAACATTCCTATTATGACCAACAATTACATAATTAACAATTAATGTGAGAATATACGAAAATAGCAGTAATAGCAAATAAAATATCAATTGTGTTTGAATATTATAAAATCTAAATAAAAGATAACTAAATAGACTTATTACTATTAAAAGTATTCCAAAAACAAAACTATATTTTAATAAAGATTTTGCATTTATACCAACAAATATTAAAAAGAAAATTATTATAAAATAGAATAAAAATTCTATCACAATATTGATATTTTTAATCCAATCTTTATTTATCAAATTTAAATAAGCAGTAGCATGGATTTCAAGACCAGGATACGCATTTCCTCCAATACTAAAAGGAGTGTTTTTTTGGTCTAAAAGTCCTCTTGCACTCGAACCAATAAAAACAACTTTATTTTTGAATGTTCCTTTTGGTATTTGTGTCTCAAGACCTTTTTCACTTTTGTAAGAAGCAACAAAAATATACCATGCCGAATAATAATCAAAAGTAGTTTGTTTTATTACTTTACCTTTTTCATCTAATATTGTATTACCACCAGGTCCATACCATTTTAGCTTAAAATTACCTTTCTTATTTAGAGCAAAATCCTTTCCTATTTCGTTATTTGAGGTTAAAATATAAGTCGCTAATGCTAAGGAAGGGTAATATTTATCTTTAATCTTTACAAGTGGTCTATATTCTCTAACTAAACCGTCTGATTCAGCATCTATATCAACGAATCCAAAATTTTTATTATCAGTAGTAAAAAGTTGATATGGGGCATATAAATACTTATATTCTTTAATATTTCCTAATTTTTGTGGATTATTCATCATTAAAGTATTTAATTCATCATTTTTTTCATATCTATTATCTATATTGAAAGGTAAAATTACTTTACCTGTATTTTTCATAGCATTATAAAATTCTTCATCACTTTCTGAGCCTAAAGTTTCTCCCTCTCCTCTATCCATATCAGGTCCAGAAAAGATTATATCAAAAACAACTGCTTTTGCACCATCATTTATTAAATAATTTGCAATTTTTCCATACATATATCGAGGCCATGGCCAAAAAACGCCTCTTTTTTCTGTTTCAAGAAGGCTTGTGTCGTCTATTGCAACAACAACTACATCTTTAGATTTTTCTCTTTCTACTTTTGCAACTCTAAAAAATGTATCAAAAATAGAATTTTCTAATCGTTCATAAGGAGAACTCAAGAAAAAAACGGTTGATATTAAAAAAACGGCTAAGGAAATTGCTATCGTTATAAAAATATTCTTAATTAACTTATTTTTCATTGTTTTCTCTTTAAATTAAATTTGAAGGGAAGGTATTCGTCCCACAAATACCAACCCTATTAAAAAATGATAACAGAAATTATTATTATTCTGCTGTGATTCCTTCTTCTGGAACAACTGGTTTAAGATCAGAATCATTACCATTTAATGATTTTAATTCTTTAGAAAGATCATCAAATGCTTTGTTAGCTTGTAATTTTGCATAAGCAGCTGCATTATTTTTCATGAGGTCATCAATTTTACTTGACATATCTTTTAATGAAACTTTCATTAAAACAAATGCTTCATGAGCAACTAATTTACCATCTTGTTCAATATCATATAATTCTTGTTGTTCTAATTTAGAACCAGAAATAAAGTTTTGTGAAACTGATTTTGAAACACTTTGTGTGAATTCAATTGATTGTTGAGTTTCACCAACTCCACCTTGTTCTAAAAAGTCTTTAATCATATTAGAAACTTTAACACCAATAACTCTTGAAATTTCATCTCTTGCTCTGTTTTTAGCAGTATCCATAGCAAGTTGCATATTTTCTTTTTTAGCATAACCTACTGTGTAGATAGCATCTTCAGCTGTTGGAGGCACGAGAAACCATGCAGGAACGTCAGATCTTTTTTTCTTTGTACCTGATTGAGAAGCTGTACTTGTTGTTGTTGTAGATTCTTGTTCATCTCCACCGCTACCACAACCTACAACTAAAAGAATAGATAAAGCAGAAATAATAAGAATTAAGCTTTTTAAAACTTTCATTTTTCTCTCCTTAAATTTAATTTATATATAAATTTTAAAATTGGGACCAAAATTATTTACCTTCCATATAATCTAAGACTTTTTTAACTAATTTCTTGTTAAAATCTTTAGTATATTTATCAATAGCAGCTTGAACAGACTTTAACTCTGTTACACTTCCACCCTTAATTTCTTGTGTAGAAGAAGAAAAAAGTTCTTCATTTTTAGCAATGTCAATTATACTAACAGTAACAAGAATTTTTGTAAAAAATTGTCCTGATGTAGAAGATTGAGTTATACTTCCTTCAATTACCATATTTAATTTTAAAACTGCACCATTATCTGCAATTTTAGTACCAGTTAGGCTTACGAATTCGTCTTTAA
>MIAN01000125.1 GCA_001829125.1 Spirochaetes bacterium GWB1_27_13
GAAGGCATTTTCAGACTTTAAAAATAAAATTGGTATTTTATTAAAAATAAAATTAATTTCTTCATCAATTTCTTTTTTATCGTAAAAAAATTTCATTTTACCCAAAAAATTTATATACAAAAAATAACCAATAAAATCCCTATCAAATTGTTGAATATGAGTATCATTTATATTCATAATCCTAAATTGTTCGACTTCATTGTTTTTTATAAGAACACCACATTTTGAGAGGTGCATAATTTTAAATTCTTTAATAATAAACGAATAACTATTCACTTTCTTGTTAATTTTTCCAAAATAATCATTTATTAACTGTAAATTATTTTTTACAGATTTACTAATTATAAAGTCAACTAAATTTATACTAGAATTATTGTTTACTATTTTTATTTTTAAAACATCATTTTTTACTTCATCATAATTTGGCTTATCATTAACCATTGAGGCTAATGCAGAAGTAATAAAACCTGCATTAAACCTTACACTTTTTAAATTACTATTTATTTCAGAATTATTATTTCTAATAATAAAGCCACCATTCGATAAAACAACTTCTTTTCTTAACATTTATTTCTCTTTTTTTAGTGAAAAATCAAAAACTGAGACAGTATGAGTTAATTCACCAAAAGAAATAAAATCAATTCCCAATTCGGACATAATTTTAATCTTTTCTAATGTCATATTACCAGATACTTCTATTTCTGCCTGTTTATTAATTACAGCAACTGCTTCTCTCATTGTTTGTATATCCATATTATCAAGCATAATCCTATCTACTTTACAGTATAAAGCTTCTTGAACTTCCAAAATATTTCTTGTTTCTACCTCTATTTTGTATTTACCAGCCCACTTATATCTAATTTTATCAACCGCTTTTGTGATACTTCCAGCAGCGTCAATATGATTATCTTTAATTAAAACCATATCAAACAATCCCATCCTATGATTATCGCCACCGCCACATTTTACAGCATATTTTTGTAAAACTCTCAAGCCAGGTATCGTTTTTCTTGTATCCAAAATTTTTACTTTACCCTGTGCTTCTTTTGCAAAAACATTTGTTTTTGTTGCTATCCCAGAAAGATGAGAAATAAAATTAAGCCCTACTCGTTCACCTTTAAGTATAGAAATAACATCACCTTTAACACGAGCAACTATATCACCTTTTTTTAGAGAATCTCCATCATTAAAATAAAAATTCACTTCGCATTTTTTATCTATTGTTTTAAATACACTAATAAAAATATCTTTTCCACATAAAACACCATCTTGTTTAGCAAGCAATTTAAAAGTTTCTTCTTTATTTTTAGGAAATATTGCTTCACTTGTGACATCTCCTACATTTCCTAAGTCTTCCTTTAAAGCTGTTTTTATTAATTTTTTAAAATCTTTTTCATTCATTTTATTCTCCATCATTTACTATTTTTTCTTTATCAAATATTAAAATAAATTCTGATCCTTCTCCTAAAGAAGAATTTAATTTTATAGGAATTTTTAAAATATTCAAAATTGCTTTTACAATCGACAATCCTAATCCATATCCATTTTCATTTTCGTTGGAATTTTTTAATCTATAAAACTTTTTAAAAATATTTTCATGCTCTTCTTTTGGAATACCAGAACCATTATCTTTTATTGAAACTAAAAGTTGTTCATTTTCATAAAATAAAGTTACAACTATAATACCATTTTTTGGAGTATATTTAATAGCGTTTTCTATTAAATTTATAAAAATTTCTTTTACCATTTCTTTATTTGAGAAAATAATATATTTTTTGTTAGTTTTAAAAATTAAATTTATTTCCTTTTCTTCTATTTTTTTGGTAAGTAAAAAAATACAATCTTCAATAATACTAACAATATTAAATTTTTCAAGATTTAAATCTTCATAACTCGTCTCAAATCTAGATAAATTTAAGATAGAATTAACTAAACCTTTTAATCTCAAAGATTCTTTAAAAATTATGTTTAAATATTCTTTTTCTTTATCTTTTGATAGATTATGATTTCTTAATAAAACCTCTGAAAATCCTTGTATTGAAGACAACGGAGTTTTAAATTCATGACTAACATTAGCAACAAAATCAGATTTTAATTTATCTAGGTCTTTTTCTTTTGTAACATCAACAAAAGTTAGTACAATCCCAAGTAATTTTTCATCATTATTTCTAAATTTGGAAATATATACAAAATAACATTTATCAAATAATTTTTCTTCAAATTTATCAGATTCTTTGTCACCTGTTATAAAAGAGGCTATTTTTCCTGTTAAAGCATTTATATTCTTTAGATCATAAATAGAAAACAAACTATAACAGGAATTATCCCTTCCAAATAATAAATGTTCCATTCTTTTATTAATTAAATTTATCTTTCCATCTGGAAATAACACTAAAATAGCATCTGATATATTCATTAAGATAGATTCTAACCTTGAATAAGAGTCTTCAAGAACAAAATTTTGTTTTTCAAGTTGTTCTTTGTATTCTTTGGCTGTTTCTTTAAGAATCTTTAATTCCAAAGCCTCATATATAGAATTTAAAAGATGTTTATTTTTCCATGGTTTAGGAATAAATCTAAAAATTAAATTTGAATTTAAAGCCTCAATTAAAATATTTGATGCAATTTTACCACTTATCATAATACATGGTATCTCATTATCAATTTTTTGAATTGTCTTAATTAATTCTATGCCATTCATATAGGGTAAAAAATAATCAACAACTAACAAGTCTATTTTTTGATGTTTTACAATATCAATTGCTTTATCTGGAGTTGTCACTCCAATAACAGAAAAATTATTAACTTTAGCAATAATTTCTTTTAAAGTAGTTATAACAATTTCATCATCATCAACAACAAGAATATTAAATTTTTTATCTATTTTTAAGGCACTTAATAAAAGAATATCATTTTTTTCCATATTTCATCTTTCAATAAATAGTAGAATTATCATTATAAGTAATTTGCTTTGTTTAAATAATTTATTCATTATATAACAGTATAATTATTATAATTCAAAATATATTTTTTTTAAAGAAATATTTAATAAAATTAAATTATATTAAAATTTTTAAAATTTAAGAAAAAAAACATATTGACAAAAGAATAAAAAATTGTTAATATACACACATCATAAAGCAAACGGGATGTGGCCTAGCCCGGTTTAAGGCGTCTGGCTTGGGACCAGAAGAGCGGGGGTTCAAATCCCTCCATCCCGAAGTAAACGCGCCAATAGCTCAGGTGGATAGAGCAACAGCCTTCTAAGCTGTGGGTCCCAAGTTCGAGTCCTGGTTGGCGCAAGTTTCTTAATATGGTGGATGTAGTTCAAAGGTAGAGCACCAGTTTGTGGCACTGGCTGTTGAGGGTTCGAGTCCCTTCATTCACCCATCTAATGATTAGGCGTCCGTAGCTCAGATGGATAGAGTACCGGACTTCGAATCCGTGGGTCGCAGGTTCGAATCCTGTCGGGCGCGATGAAGAAGGGCCGTTAGCTCAGTTGGTAGAGCAGCAGACTCTTAATCTGCGGGTCAAAGGTTCGATCCCTTTACGGCTCAGATTATGCGAGCGTGGTGGAATTGGCAGACACGCTAGACTTAGGATCTAGTACCGCAAGGTGTGGGGGTTCAAGTCCCTTCGCTCGCAATTTTTTATAAATAGTGTTAATTATGCGAGAATAGCTCAGTTGGTAGAGCGCAACCTTGCCAAGGTTGATGTCGCGGGTTCGAGTCCCGTTTCTCGCTCATAATATATAAACCTGAAGTTTTGATTATTCAAGATTTCAGGTTCTTTTTTTTAGTAGATTAGATTTTTGTAATTTATATCGATAGGTAAACATAATTAGTTAAAATTTTTTACTAGCTAAAAACTAATATTCCTATCTATTGTGATTCCAACATTGAAATTATTAATTGTAATTGTGTTATAAAAAAATAATTATTTACAAATAAATTAAAATAAAGTATAAAATTAAAAAAATAGTTAACTCAAAAGGAACTTTTATGAAAAAATTTTTGTTTTTATTTATTTTATCCTTAGTAATAGGATGTAGTTCTCCAATTTTAGAGAAAGAAAACGAAAATATTAAAATTGATAGTTCAACTACTACTATTTCAACAAATTTAACAATTTCAACTATTGATTTTAATAATTTTATTTCAAAAAACAAAATTGAAAAATGCGGAAATTATTATTTTTATGAAAAAGACATCTCTTTTACTAAAGAAGATATTGAGAATATTATTAAAATGTCAAAATTAAAATATAATGAACAAAATATCAATAAAACAGGTCTTAATAAAAGCAATTTTGCTGAAGGAACAAATTTTACACAACTTCCCTTTGTTTATGGTATATTAAAGTGGGATAATACCCTTAAATCAAATCTGACTTATAATTTTCTTGATAATATGGGTATAAATACACTTAGCGACTCGGAAGTCAGAAGAGCATTTGAAGAGGCTACCAAAGTATGGATGTCAGTTGCAAATGTTACATTTTATCAATCATCAAATCCCTTAATAAAAGTATTTAAAACTTATGAACCGAGCAGTAAAGCAAGTGCTTGGGCTTCTTTTCCTTATTATGAACAAAAAGTTGTGTTAAATATAGCGTATTCAAATAATCTATCTTTTAATGAGATGAGAAGTGTTTTTATACATGAATTAGGGCATACATTGGGGTTAGCTCATGAGCATCAAAGACAAGAATCTCCTAATAAATTTGATCAAGGAACTTATGGTATTCCTTATGGCGATTATGATCCTTATTCAATTATGCATTATGATTATGCTTTTAGTAATAGACTAAGTTTTGGTGATATGTTGGGAGTTAGTTATTTATATGGTAACCCAGAATTTAAAACTTTAACAGGGGATTTTAATAATGATAAAAAAACTGATTTTATAGAAATAAGTAATAGAGATTATGTTTATACTGCAATATCAAATAATACTAATGGCTATAATTATACTCATTTTACTCCGTGGTCTGGCTATTATGTAAAAGGTGGCAACTGGTTTGTTTTAGATTTAAATATGGATGGTAAAGATGATTTAGTTCATTGTACTACAAATGATTATATTCATACTTGGATATCAAATGGAAATGGTACTTTCTCAATTGGAACTTTTAAACCATGGAGTGGATATGATGTTGGTAGTGGCAAATGGCTTCTTGCGGATATAAATAATGATAATAAAAAAGATATTATTCATTTGGGGGCTGGTTATATTCATCCTTGGATATCAAATGGAAATGGTACTTTCTCAATTGGCTATTTTAAACCATGGGATGGATATGATATGAATACAGGAAACTGGCTTGTCGCTGATTTAAATAATGATAAAAAAGAAGACCTTATTCATATAACTATTTATGGCTATATCAATACTTGGATATCAAATGGAAATGGCACCTTTATAGTTAGAAGTTTTAAACCATGGGATGGATATGGTTTCCAATGGGGAACATGGGAAGTTGCAGATTTAAATGGCGATGGAAGAAAAGAGTTGGTTCATTTAACAAAAGCTGATTACATACATACTTGGTTTTATAATGATAATGGTACTTTTACAATTAAAGGGTATTCTCCTTGGGCTGGATATAATATTCAATGGGGTAGATGGATAGTTGCAGATATTAATGGAGATAAAAAAGATGATTTAATCCATTTAACAGAAAGAGACTATATACAGCCATGGTTATCTAATGGTGATGGAAATTTTAATGTTAAAGGATTTTCACCTTGGACTGGATATAGCATTAACACAGGATTTTGGGCTAAAAATTCTTCTTTATCAGGGGATAATTTAGTTCATTTTGTTTGGAAGGGTTATGGAAATAATTGGACATCTTTAAAAGATGGCACTTTTCAAGTTCAAGGTTTTCCTCTAAATTATTGGAGATAGTTAAATTAAAAAATAGCACATGGTTTAGATAGGTAAACCATATCTTAAATCTAAACATAGGTGTTAATATGAAAATAATTGATTTTATTAAGAAAACAAAGTATATTCTTGTAATTTTGGCTATTTTACTGATATTTCTTTTAGATTTTGCTTTATCTATAAAAAACGCTAAAACTTCTGAGAAAGTTAGTATTTTTTTTGATAATTTGGAAATAGAAAAACTAAGTTTACTTAAAGTTTATAGGCTTACACCAAATGATAAAGTTTTTGAATTAGGTTTTGATAAAAATACTAATATTTGGGAAGAAAAGGCAAATTCTTATTATAAAAAAATTTGGCTGGCAATGCCTGATTCATTTAAAGAAATGTCTTTTAAAATAAAAATAAATATTGGTGATAATACTTTTATTTTTGATAAAAACGATTTTTTTTCATCATGGCAAAAAATTGATGTTAATAAAATTAATGGTATAGATTCTACCTACATTGTTTATCAATCTCCAGAAAATGTTAAATATAATAACCAAATTACTTTTCTTAAAAACATTATCAATTTTACTGGTGAATTAAATTTAATTAATCTTTCTTTTAAGAAACACTATTTATTTTTTGTAATTTTGATTGTTATTTTAATTTGTTATATATTCTTCAAATTTAGATTAAATAATTTTTTTAGTGACTATATAATAGAAAATAATATAAATAAAAAATTTCATAATTTAACAAACAATGATAATCTAATAAAAAATAATCTTTCATTAATATTAATAATTTTTATTTCAGTGATTTTTTTTATAAATATTTATGGTATAAAAATCCTCAATCCTTCTTATGTTGATTGGCTATATAGCGGTGATGCTTTTCAAAGTTTTATTGGTTGGTCTTTTTACAAAAATGAAGGCTTAACATTTCCTTTGGGTAAAATAATAAATCTTGGTTATCCAGCGGGTACAACAATTTCTTTTACAGATAGTATTCCACTATTTGCAATACCGTTTAAGATATTTAAGGATGTTTTACCACAAAATTTTCAATACTTTGGTTTTTGGATATTATTTTGTTACATATTGCAAGGGATATTCTCTTTTTTATTGTTAAAACGAATTAGCAATAACATTTTGATACAATTAATTGGAAGTATATTTTTTATTGTAAGCCCCATAATTGTTGCAAGAAGTGGTGGACATTTTGCTTTAATGGGGCATTGGGTTATTTTAGCAATTTTATTTGTAATTTTTTCCAATTTTTCTATCAAAAAGACTTATTTTTTACTATCCTTCTTATTTTTACTCGCTTTATTGATACATCCTTACTTTTTATTTATGATATTTTTGTTATCATTCATAAAGAGTTTAAATATCGTTATTTTTGAACATAAATTAAAACAAACTATAATTTTCTATTCAATTTCAATTGTAATGATTGTTTTCTTAGCATTTTTAATAGGATTCTTCCAAATAAGTATATCTCAGGCAAAGGCTACTGGTTTTGGGGATTATTCATTAAATTTGAATGCTTTAATAAATCCTCAAGATTTTTCTTGTTTTCTGAAAGAACGAAAATACGCTATTTTTGGTCAATATGAAGGCTTTAATTACATTGGGCTTGGTTTAATAATTTTAATAATGCTAAACCTATTTTTTTTATTAAAAAATAAAGAAAAACTAGATAAAGCTAATATTATTATGATTGTAGTTTGTTTTATTATTACTTTAATTGCTACAACAAATACTATTACTTTTGATGATAAAATTCTTTTTAACATTCCATTTCCAGATATAATCAGAGATTATTTTAATATCTTTAGAGCTTCTGGTAGAATGTTTTGGGCTGTTTATTATATTATTATATTTTATTCTATATTTTACTTTTATAATAATAGAAAATATATTTATAATGAAAAAATAAAAATATTTGTCTTATTTATATTATTTTTAATACAAATAACTGATTTTTCACAAAAATATTCTCAAATTAATAAATATAATACAACTGAAATTAATTATCAAACACCTTTACAATCATCTTTTTGGGAAAATGATATAAAAAAATACAAAAAAATATCTTTTGTTCCACCAAATTTTAAAAGTTTTGATTATTACATTCCATTTGCAGAGTTAGCGTACAAAAAAGGTTTAAAAATGGATTTAGTTTATTCGGCAAGAGGTGGCAATGATTCTATCTACACAAAGAAAGTTATAGATGAAGTTCTTGGAAATAAACTCCAAAGTGATACTATTTACATTATCCAAGACGAAAATATTCTACAATCATTGCAAAACTCTCCAAATTTAAAAAATATTGATGGATTTTATGTAATAACTCAAATGTAGAATTTAAATAATTTAAACCGTAAAAAAACAATTAAAAATGGAATAAATATTATTCACTTTGTTTCTTTGTGAGAAATTTTTTAGTTATTAAAATTTCAATCTTAATTTAAAAAATCAATTTCAATACCGTTTATTACTTTTGTTTTTATTTTCAAATTTAATTCTTCTTCTTGAAAAATAGACTCTTCATTATCAATTGGAGGAAAATTATCTATAAAACTACTAAAATTTGAGTAAGACGATTCTTCTTCATAATCTATGTTATCATGAGTATTAATATCTTCATCTATCATATTATTTATATCATCATAAGAAATATTTATGTCTTCAAGTTTATTATCTTCTTTTATAGAATTTTGTTCTTTATTTTCAGGATATTTGAATGAAACATCTGATACTGATTGATCTTTTGATTCATCCATAAAATAATTATCTTTTTCTGGTATTTCTTCATAAATTTGTGGATTTTCAACAATTTCTTCGTAATTATCATTAAAATCTTCTTTTTCTTCTACTATTTTTATTTCATCAAAAATTTGAGGCAATGAAATATTTTCATCTAAATTTTCATTAAGAAATTCAAATTCCTCGTTAGATGATAAATCTAAATTATTATCAGTAAATATATTTTCTTCATTCAAATTTGGTAAATCTTGGTCTTCCAAATTAATATTTTCGTTTAAATTTTCTTCTTCTAAATTTAATCCTTCTCCTATACTTTCATCATCTAAACTAAATATATCTTCTTCACCCAAATTTGATAAATCTTGATCTTCCAAATTAATACTTTCTTCATTAAAACTTGGTAAATCTTGGTCTTCCAAATTAATATTTTCTTCATCAAAAATTGGTAAATCTTTATCTTCAATATTAATATCTAACCCTTCTTCTAAATTTTCAACATTCTCGTTATCAGAAATACTCGGCAAATCTAATTCGTCAAAAGGCATTTCTTCATCAACTATATTTTCTTGAGGAATATCAAAATCATCTATTTTTAATTCTTCTTCAATACTTGGCTCTAAATTTTCTTCTTCTAATGTCACATTAGCATTATCAAAACTTTTATTATCTAATTCTTTAATATCATTTCCAATATTGTCAATATCTTCATCGCCATATATATTTTCATTTTCTTCTACGACTTTAATATCGCCATTAAAACTTGGTAACTCTACTTCTAAACTCTCACTTGGAATATCTTCATAATTTTGTTCTTCTATTAATTCACTCGTTAATTCATTATTCTCTGCATTTTCTTCCAAATCAGGAGTTTCTTCTTTAGATAAATTTTCTAAATCTTCATCAAATGTATTTTCTTCTTCTATATCCGAGAGATGATCAACTACATCTTTAATATCATTATTTAGAATGTCATCTGCAAATTCTGATAATTCCTCTTCTGGAATCAAACTTTCTTTTTCTTCAATACCTTTTTCTAAATTTTCTTCTTCTTTAGAATCTCTTTTAGATTCATTAAATTTATTTAGACTGTCTTCAATATTATCATCAAGGTCTTTTAATAAGTCTTTAAATTCATCCTTTTCTTCTATTTTGTTGTCTAAATTTTCCTTTTGAGAATCACTTCTATTCTTAATCAAGCCATCAATTAATTCACCCAACTTGCTATTTAATTTCTCCATTTGGTCATTAATCTTATTTGGAATATCAGCCATTGGATTCATATTTTGGGGCAAATTTGGCATATTATTAAAAGGATTTTGAAATTGAGGAGGATTTTGTTGTGGCATTTGCATTTGTTGAGGGTATTGATTATTTGGCATCTGTTGTTGAAAAGGATTTGGTTGTTGTTGCTGTTGTTGCATTTTTTGTAACATATCAGCCAAATTTTTAGTTAAATCTTCCATTTGACTTTTATTATTATCGTTTTTCTGATTATTATTATCATTTTTTGCAAATTCTTTATAATAATCATCGTTACTTTCTTTTTTAATTTTTGGGGTTGGCTTTCTTTGTTCTTCGTAAACATCCTGATCTTTTAAAAGCCCAAGCATAGAATTATCTTTTATATCATTTATTTCTTTTTCAACTTTTTCTACTAGTGGCTCTTCTTCTTCCTCTTTTTCCATATCACTTAGAGAAATATTTTCATCTTCTTCCTCAATTGTATAATCTGGTTCAGTATCCCCTATTTGCATTATAGGAATAGAATCTTCAGTATCACTGATTAATTGTTTATCAAAATCACTCACACCTTTTTTTGTTTTATTTTTTTCATCATCACCTGTTATATTTTTTACAATAGCATCCAAATCGACATCATAAAGTTTTTCTCTAATCTTTTTACTATCTACTTCGTTTTTCTTTTTTAAATCTCTTATCGTATCCTCATAAACTTCAAGATATTTGTTGAATGTTTCTATATTATTTTTAGCTTCTGATTTTTCTTTTATATCTATATTTAACAATGGCTCTATGTATTCTACTGCTTTTTCTAGATGACCCAAATTTCTATAAGTTTTTGCAAGGCTATATTTAATTAAATCATTATCAGGGTCCATTAATTTTAACTTCTCAAATATAGTAACGGCTCTATTAAAATCACCTGTTTGAAGGTATAATTCACCAAGATTTATCAATACATCTTGATTATTTTGGTCTGTTGCAAGAATTTCTTGTAATATTTTTACAGAACTTAAAAAATCACCATTATTCTTTGCAATTTTTGAAATTTTCATTTTATTATCAATATCATTTGGGTTAATATTTTCTACTTTTTTTAATTGCTCAAGAGCTTCGTTTGTGTTGCCAAGTTCTGTATAAATGTCTGCCAATGAAGTTCTAACATTTACATTTGAGGGGTCTATTCTCAATAAATTTTTATAAGAATCGATAGCCTTAGTTTTATCTATCTTTTCTTGAATTTTAGCAAGATTATGATAACTATTAAAATCAGAATCATTTATCTTGGTTAATTTTGTGTATATATTTTCTGCTTCTATTAGCATATCATTATCTTTATAAATTCTACCAAGATTAGTTAAAGCCGTAGGATAATTTGGATTTACAGAAATAGCACAATTATACTGCTCTATGGCATCTTCTATTTTACCACTTTTTTCATAAGCTAAGGCAAGATTATTACGAGCTTTAATATAATTTGGATCAATCGATAGACAATCCTTATAACAATTTATAGCTTCTGAATAATTATTTAACTTTTCGTAAATTACACCAAGATTGTTGTGAGCTTCAATAAAATTTGGATTTAAATCAATTACTTTTTTGTAATGTTCTGCCGCCCCTGTTAATTCATTTAAATGTTCATAAACGATTCCAAGGTTATAATGGAGTTTTAGGTTGTTTTCGTCTGCTTTTAAACCTTTTTTATAAACAGTAATTGCTTCTTTATATTTACCTAAAGATTCGTAAACAATACCGAGATTATTGTAAGATTGACCAAAATTAGGGTTGTATTTTATTGATTTTTCAAAATTTTCGATAGATTCTGGTAATTTATTTAGTATTTTATAAACATTGCCTATATTATAATAAATGTCAGATCTTTCTGGATTGATTTTTAGAGCCTCATTAAAATAATATATAGATTGTTTATAATCTTCTATATTTTTATAAATAACACCAAGATTATTGTAAGCTTCTATTAATTTATCATTTTTTTTTAACGCTAAGTTATAATTTTTTATAGCATTCTCATATTCACCCAAAGCCTGATACGAATTTCCAAGCAATAAATAAACATTAGCAAGATTTGGATTTTCTAAAATTACTCTATTTAAAAAATTTATTGCCTGTTCAAAATCTCTTATTTTTAACGATAATTTAGCTCTTGTTAATAACTCGTCTATTTTCATGTTACTGCCTTATTGTGATTATACCAAAATATTATAGATTTTCTATAAATTATTAATCTAATTAAAATTTAACTAAAAAACCTAAATTATGCAAATTAATACTTTATTCCATTGGTCTTGCTTGAATTTCTCCCGAAAAATCACTCTCGTTATTCATTTCATCGTCAAAAGCCGAGATTACAATATAATAAATCAAATTATTTTTAAGTCCAGTTAATTCAAATTGATCTGTTGCTCCAATTATTATTGGACTATCTCCTTCTTTGGCATCCTTACCAAAATAATATTCGGACTTTGTTCCATAATATATTTTATACCCTTTTAAGTCTTTTTCAGAATTTTTTATCCATTTTATTTTAATTTTACCATCGCCTGCCAAAACTTGTAAACCAATAGGTTTTGATGGTGGAATATTTCTATTTAAAGTCAATTTTATTCCTCTAAATTTTGGACTGTATTCTCCATTTAAACCTGGCAATAAAAGAATTTTCCATTGGATATATCTTATTTTTTTACTATCCAATTTTTCTTTTCCAAGAATATTCCACTTAATTTCACTACTATATTCAAAATCTGGATAAAATGGTGAATCTGCATATCGATAATAATAAACAATGTTTGAATTATTTTCATTTGTCTCATCTGGAGTAACTTTTAAAATATAAGCCCCGCCTTTATCAAGTTCAATAACATCACTATATATGACTCCCCCACCATCTTCATATTTCTCAAAATTAGACTGCTTAGAATCTCTTGTTATCACAAATTCATCGATAGCCCCAAAAAAATTTGGTGCAATTTTTATAATACATCTATTTGTTGGATGAAATCTAATATTCAAAACAGACGAATAAATAGTTCTATCTTCTGTTGCACAAAGAGTTGCTGATTGTTTGCCATTCACAAAAAGCTTTATTATACCACTATAACTATCGTAGGTTAAATTTATATTAGTCCATTTTTCTGGCAATATTTTATCAAAAGATTCCAATCTTAGATTTTCTTTCAATTTGTTGCCTAATTTAAAAATATTATTAAATTCCCAAACCATTTTACCACTTTCAGTTTTGGCAACAATGGATTCGTCTTCAACATTGTCTTCTGCTCTATTGTAATATTGAGAACCTATTTTTAAAATTATCTCATTAGTAGAAAAAGTTGCTGGATATACCCAAAAACTTATAGAAAATGAACCAAGATTGACTCCTGATTGAAAAAAAGAAGAATTTGTACCAACAAGTTCCAATCTATCATCTTTACTTGTAAAATATGCTCCTTTTTTATAAATTGATCGGTTTTCTGTAAAATGAAACTGGTTATATGTAACTTTATAATTTCCGCTATCATCAAAATTTTTTAATTTATCAAATGAAAGGTATAAATCTATATTTTTTGATTCAACACTTTTTTTTCTTTTCAGTTCGTAAAAGGCTTGTTTTCCTTCAAAATAAACCAATTCGACATTTTCTTCTTTATATAAAAAATTATTGAAATTTTTATTTAACTCATAAGAAATATTCTCTTCTAATGATAAAATGCTTTGTAAAGAAAATAATACTAAAAATAAAATATAAAATATTTTTTTCAAAAAACGACTCCTAAAATTTGTCTTTATAACACAGATTAATCAGATTGTCGCGAATTGACACAGATTAAATTATGTAAGTATATACAATAACTGTATTTAACTTTTATAATTTGTTAAATCAAATACTTTTTGATATATTATTAATTATCTTACAAAATAAAAGAAAGTTTAGTTATATTTTAAAGATTATATGTTTTATACTAAAATGTTTCAGATTTGTCTGATCTGATCTTATGGAAAATATATCAAAAAAACAAAAAAAATAATAAAACAACTCTTAACTTCGTGTCATCTTTTAGATATATATTCTATAAAAAACTCGAAAAATAATTTTGTTGATTATAAAATCGCATAATTTACTTTAATATTAAGTAATTATGCGATTTTAATATTATTTCATAATCAATTATCTTTTAATTTTCTTGCAATATTTGTTAGATACTTTCCAAGGTCTTTAGCAAGTTTTTTTTCATTTTCAGATGGAAATCTTTCTCCTTTGCCAC
>MIAN01000126.1:0-3449 GCA_001829125.1 Spirochaetes bacterium GWB1_27_13
CTAAAAAAAGCAAATGATAAAGTGTTAGTTTATGCAACAAATAATGAGACTGGGCTTGAAGAAAAAAATATTGAGTTAAGTTTTTTTGATAGATTTAAGAGGCAAATAAAAACTGTAAAAACAGATGTCAATGGTATTGCTCAAACACCGATTAGTGATAACGAATTTTTTGTTTTTGCCAAATCCCTCGGAGGTACTTATTCTTTTTATGATCCAAAATATTATTCTACAAATACTCGTGATGTCTATGTTTATCTGTACACAGATCGACCTGTTTATAAAGGTGGGGACAGTGTAAACCTTAAAGGTGTGATTCGTAGTTATAAAGATGATAATTATTCGATAAAAACTGATAATAATATACAAGTTGAAATAGTTGACTCTATGGGTAGCGTTGTAAATACACTTATGACAAAAAGTGATAAGGATGGAATGTTTTTTACAAATTTTAGCTTAAATACTGATGCTCCAAGTGGTAGGTATTTAATGATAGCTACTGTTGGTGGTAAAAAATTTGAAGGTGAGTTTAAGTTAGAATACTACAAAAAACCAGAATTTCAAGTAACAGTTCAACCCAAACAAAGCGTTTATATTGCAGGTGAAAAAGTTAATGCGACGATTAAGGCTACTTATTATTTTGGTGAGCCAGTGAAAAATGGAGCAGTAACTTATTCGATTTATAGGACAAAGGTTGACCCTGAAGAATGGAGTAAAGCTTCAGATAAATCATTCTACATAACAGAAGAAGAGTTTAAACATAGCCAAATGGAGTTACTTGACACAAAATCTGGTAATCTTAATGCAATGGGTAATCTTGAGATTAGTTTTGAGACAATAAAGGACACATCTGCTTACAATTATTCGATACAGGCAGTGGTTACGAATGATACTGGTATTCCTATAAGTGGGTCTGGTTTTATAAAGGTAGTGCCTGCTGACCTAAAAATAAATATTGCAACAGATAAATTTTTATATACAATTAATGAAAAAGTGACGGTTAACATTTTAACGACTGATTTTGCCAATAATCCATCTCCTCAAAAAATTAATGTTAAAATTTCAACGACAGAGTTAAATAATGATTTGTATATTTTTTATGATAAAGAAGTTTCTACTAATGATAAAGGGTTATTAGATATAGATTTTATAGCAGAAAAGAATGGTTTTGTTCATATTGAAGTGTATGGAAAAGATAAAAATGGTAATGAGACTGATAATGATAAATTTTTGTGGATAGGTGAGAAAAATGCAACTTTTAATTATCAAGGTGGGATAATTAAAATGGTTTTGGATAAAAAAAGTTATGAGGTTGGTGATACAGCAAAATTACTCATAATAAGCCCTGTCCCTTCAGTAAAATTGCTTTGGAGTGTGGAAGGTGATTCTATTTATGATTATAATGCAGAACAACTCGATAGTAACAGTTTAATGTTAAATATACCGATAAAATCCAATTATTTACCAAATGTATTTGTGGATGTTAGTTTTATATTCAATAATGAGGTTTTTAGTAATTCTATAAAAATTAGTGTCCCACCATTAGAAAAATTTATCAATATTGACATAAAGCCAGAAAGAAATAGTTTTGAACCAATGACAACTGGCAATGCAAAAATTAAGGTAACAGACAAAAATGGTAAGGCATTGACTAATACCGATGTTTCGATTGCTATTGTTGATGAGGCTATTTATGCAATATCAGAAGAAATAGCAATTGATGTTTACAAATACTTTTATCCATTTAGAAGAAATAATGTTGCTAGTTTTTCATCTATTGGTTTTAGATTTTATGGGTATTCGATGGATGTAAACTCTGAACTTGCAAATAGATATTACAAAGACCCAACTGGGCTTGCTTCTTTTAAAGGTGAAGAAGTTAAAGAGCGAAAAGATTTTAAAGATGCGATTTTGTGGTTACCTTCTGTAAAAACGGATAAAAACGGTGAGGCTACATTTACAATAAATTTCCCTGCCAATATAACAAAATGGAGAATTACTGCGATTGGTATAACTCCAGATACAAAGGTTGGAAAATCAGTTAGTAGTGTTATTAGTAGATACGACTTTTTTTCAGATATTATTCTACCAAATTATCTAAACGAAAAAGATGAGGCTGTGGTTTACTCAACAACTCATAGTTACGCAAAGTCTAATCTTAATGCAAGTTTAACTATGAGTTCTGGTGATTTTAAAATTGATGGCGATAAACAGAATTTTATGCTAAACACTGATGAGACAAAGACTTTAGAGTGGAAAATTAATCCTAATAAAACAGGTGATGCAAGTTTGACTTTGTTATCATTAGCTGATAAATATAAGGATAAGGTTACAAAAACAATCCCAGTTTTGGCAAACTCGATTCTTAAAACACTTGCGATAAATAAAAATGTTAGTTCTGGGGACAATAAGATTAATTTTCAATTACCAGACAATATTAAAAAAGATGGTGAGGAAATTACTGTTAATTTGTCGTTTGGATTTTTTTCTGTTATGACGGACTCAATACCTTATTTGATTGGTTATCCTTATGGATGCGTTGAGCAAACTACGAGCAGTTTTTTACCAAATCTTATTGCTATAAACACATTGAATAAATTAAATATAAAAATGCCAGAAATTGAGAAAAAAATGCCAGATATTGTTAATAAAGGACTTGCAAAACTTTATTCTTACCAAAATCCGAATGGAAGCTTTGGATGGTGGAATGATAGTCCCGAAATTGATAATTTTATGACAAGTTATGTTATGTATGCTTTATTTTTAACAAAAAATCTTGGTTATCAAGTTGATCAAACTGTTTTAGATAAAGGAACTACCGCTTTGGTAAATAATCTTTCAAATATGAAAAATGATACCGAAAAAATCTATGCTTTATATGTATTATCTCAAAATAACAAAAAATACCCTTCTTTTGTCCAAGATTTGCTAAAAAGAACCAAAAATCTAAGTGATTACGATATGGCTTTACTTATTCTAACATTGTATAGCTATAATATGACCTCTGATACCCAAAAGCTTGGTGAAGAGTTGAGGGGTAGGGCTAAAAAAGCATCTGATAATCAAGTTTATTGGGGTGAGGTAAACACAAATTATTGGTACAAAGATAATATTGAGACTACTGCGTGGGTTGTAAGAGCGTTGAATAAAATTACCAGTTCATCAAATATAGTTAATAAAGCCCTTGATTGGCTTTTTAATAAAGATGATATTGTTACAAATGGAGTCCAGTATTTACTCAGTCAAAAACAAGGAAGTAGTTGGAAGTCAACCCGTGATACTGCTGCGGTTATTTTTGCAATAACAGATTTAATTTCAAGCCAAAAATTTGAAATGGATAACAGAAAATATCCAATTCTTCTAAATAACAATAAAATTGGTGAAATTGTGTTTAATAGGAATAATTTTAACACAGAGTTAAAACTACCTTTTTCTACTTATGGAAAATTTAT
>MIAN01000126.1:3474-7117 GCA_001829125.1 Spirochaetes bacterium GWB1_27_13
TATGGAAAATTTATGAAAAAAGATAATGAACTTAAAATAGATGGAATGGACAAAGAAAAACTAATGGCAAATTTTGCATTTAAGTATTACACAAATGAAATAAATATTAAAGAATCAAGTAGTGGTATAAAAGTAGAAAGAAATTATTATAAACTCGAACAATACGCTGCTCCTGATGGTACAATTAGATATAAAATGGGTAGTAAAATTGCTTATGTGACAAAAGGTGAAAATTTTATAATTGAAGTAAAAATTTCTCCAAATACTTTTTACGAATATGTTATGGTAGAAGATTATTTTCCTGCTGGATGTCTTCCTGTTAAAGATTTTTTACTTTATAATATTGATAAGGTTAAAGATGTTAAACAACCTGACTTTACAGACTTTAGGGATAATAGAGTTGCGTTTTTCTTGACAAAGACAAATGGTATAACTTTGTATTATGTTGTAACTCCAGTATTTAAAGGTAATTATAAGGTTTTACCAGCGTCTGCAAGTTTAATGTATTTCCCAAATATTAGAGGAAATTCTACCCAAATTGATTTTAAGATACAGTAATTTACGGAGGATTTTATGAATAGATTGATATTTAGTTTAATTTTGATTTTTATTGTTAGTTTTTATAGTTTTTGTGAAGATTATCTAAGATTTGTTTCTCCAAATAATGGTTGGACAAGTAATAGAGTTGTTACTATAAAAGGAGAAACTTCGGTTACTAGTGGTGCAGTAAAAGTTGTTTATAACGGGATACCGCTAAGACTTCCGATTGTTAATGGTTTTTTTGAAAGGAATTTTGTTGCATCTCCTGGAGTTAATAATATTTATGCAGAAATTGTTTTAGAAAATAAAATTTTAAAAGATACAATTACTTTTTTTTCTAAAGCACCTGCAAAAGCATTAAAAATAGTGTTGATGTGGGATACTGACGGGACAGATGTTGATTTGCATGTTGTTGAGCCTTCTGGTGAAGAATGTTACTATGGATATTCGTCAACAAAAATTGGTGGCTCTTTAGATGTCGATGTTACAAATGGTTATGGACCAGAAGTTTACACACTTGCAACACCAACAAAAGGTACTTATAAAATAAGTGTCCATTATTACTCAGACAATGGCTACCCACAAACTGAAGTCAAAGTTTACGCAGTTCTATACGAAGGCACTCAAAACGAGGTTGTAAAAGAATTTAGTGGAATGCTAACAAAGACTGGCGAAGTGGTTTTAATAGATGTGGTGAATTTGGAGTAGGGGAGAGAAAGTTTTTCACATAGGGCACAAAGGCACAGAGTTGGCGATTAGTTTTCATATATTTTAAAAAAAACTATAAAATTCATTTTTCTAAATTCCTAAAAATTTGACTTTTCTTAAACTTTATGGTAGATTATATAACACTGATTAATCAGATTGTCACGGATTACACAGATTGAAATTGCCTAATTACTTGATATTAAAGTAATTAAATTTTGTCATTTCTGACAAACCTAAAACATTTCAGTAGAACATAGATTGATCAGATTGTCATGAATTACACAGATTAAAATTATATAATTACTTGATATTAAAGTTATTAGATTTTAATCTAATGCTTTACATAAAAAGGGGATAATATGTCTTTTGATGATGTTAAATTTGACCAAAAAACTATAAGTAAACTTAATAAAATAAAACTAAGATATGAAGATATTATAGCCAAACTTTCGGAACCTGACATAGTAAATAATAATAATTTATTTAAAGAATTATCAAAGGAAATGTCAAATATCGAGCCAACTGTTACAGCATTCAATTGTTATATGGATTTAGTCAAACAGTATGAGGATACAGAAGAATTAATTAAAACAGAAAAAGATAGTGAACTAAAAGAAATGGCTTATTTAGAACTTGAAAATATTTTACCAAAACTTGATGTGTCAAATAAAGAACTTAGGACTTTATTAATTCCGCCAGACCCATTGGCAGATAAAAATATAATTGTAGAAATTAGAGCAGGTACAGGTGGAGATGAGGCGTCCTTATTTTGTGCCGATTTATATAGAATGTATTCGCGATATGCAGAAAAAAGAAATTGGAAAATAGAGTTGATTGACCTTAATGAAACTGGTCTTGGTGGTTACAAAGAGATTGTTTTTTCTATAAGTGGAAAAAGGGTTTATGAGAATCTAAGATATGAGTCTGGTGGTCATAGAGTTCAAAGAATTCCACAAACTGAAGCAAGCGGAAGGGTTCATACATCTGCTGTAACTGTTGCTATTTTACCAGAAATGGAAGAAACTGATGTTGAAATAAAACAAGATGATTTACGAATTGATGTTTTAAGAGCTGGTGGGGCTGGTGGACAGCATGTTAATAAAACAGAGTCAGCAGTAAGAATTACACATCTTCCAACTGGTATTGTAATTAAATGTCAGGATAATAGAAGCCAAATTCAAAATAAAGCCTCAGCAATGAAAGTTTTAGTATCAAGACTCTATGATTTAAAAACTCAAGAACTTCATAATGAAAGATCAGAAATTAGAAAAGAGCAGGTTGGAACTGGTGATAGGTCTCAAAAAGTAAGGACTTATAATTTTCCACAAAATAGAGTTACTGATCATAGGATAAACATGACAATATATAATCTCGAAATGTTTATGCAAGGAGAGATTGATGATATGGTAGAGGCTTTAAAGATAAATGCTATGGAAGAAAAACTAAAAAACGAAAATTAAAAATAAGTGATTTAAATCCATATAATTTTTTGTTGTAATAGTAAATAGTTTTGTATATTAGCGATGATATTATAAATGTCTCAAATTTCATTGATTTTTCTACCATCTATTAAGCTTTATAAAACGGAACTTTCCCATCATAGTAATTGGACTCGAATGGCTCTGCCCACAAACATTAAGTGTAACAAAATTAAGTTTTTTGGTTTGGGTGGGTGACTGTCTTTTTTTGTTGCCTTTAATTCTAGTCTATGTAATGATTAGAAAATATCTGTAAAAGAGAATACTATTTCAAGCCCAACTTCTTTATTATAAATTATTTTTGTTAAGTTAAATGCTACATCAAGTCTAATGATAAAATTTAAAAAATAAGGATAAAGTTTAATACCTGCACCAGCAGATAAGGCTGGTATTAAATAGTAATTTTTATCAATATTATAAGCTGCAAAGTCATTATGTTTTCTTCTCTCACCATATAAAATAGAATTTTCAAGAATCAAATCATAATTTTCTATTGTAAATCCCCCATCAACAAAAATATTAAAGTACATCAATATTTTTGCATCTTTTCGAGTAGGTAAACTACCAACATCTTTTATCTCAACATTAATTAAAGGAATAAGAAATTCTAAATTGGTAAATAAAGCAAAAAAACCAGTAATATCTTTATCAACATATCCTCTTATAAAAGGATCACCTGAAAAATCTTCGCTTAAATTATAATTTGCTTGCATAATTGCTCTAATTTTAAATGCAAAGTCACGAGGTAAAATTTTATAAAACTTTTCTTCAATTCGAGCTTTAAATCTAAAATCATTGTTTAATATACCATTAGAAGTTGGAATATAAAATTTAACAAAACCAAGTAATTCGTTTCCTTTTGGAATAGTAGAAGTTTGTTTTAATTTATTCCATCTAAATTCTTGTTTAATATTAAA
>MIAN01000127.1 GCA_001829125.1 Spirochaetes bacterium GWB1_27_13
ATGGTAGGAATTGACTTTTTTATTTATGTGTATTATATTACATATATAGAGGTGTATATATGAGAACTAATATTGTATTAGATGATAATTTGGTTAATGAAGCTTTAAAATATTCTGATATTAAAACTAAAAAAGCAATTATCAATTTAGCGTTAAAAGAATTTGTTGAAAACAAAAAGAAAAAAAATCTTTTAGATTTAGTGGGTAAAATTGAATTTGATAATGACTATGATTATAAAAAGGCAAGAGAATGATTTTAATTGATACTTCGATTATTTTGGATTTGTTAAAAAATAAAGATAACGAAAAAATAGAAAAGTTTAAAAAAATATTATCCTTAAATATTCCTTTTGGGATAAATAAATACATATATCAAGAAATATTACAAGGTGCGAAAAATGAAAAAGAATTTAACACCTTAGACGAATATTTAATAACTCAAAAATTTTATGATTTAAAAAATGATATTAATTCTTTTAAAGAATCTGCATTGTTATACTATAAATGTAGAAAAGCTGGTCTTACTGTTAAAACTATTGATTGTATCATTGCACAAACTACGATAGAAAATGATTTATATTTATTACATAATGACAAAGATTTTGAGAATATAGCAAGTGTTGAACCCAAATTAAAATTCTATTAAACATTTAGTTTGATTTTATATTCTTTTTTTGTTAAAAATGAGAATTATCAAATCTTATTAATCAAAGGTATGTAAATGACAAAAGAAGAAGGCAAAACAATAATTCAACAAAAAGTTATCGAGTTTGGCGAAAAAGAATCATTCTTTATGAAAAAAGGACACGGTGAAACTAACATTAGAAGTAACTTTATAGATATTTTTTTTAAGGCTTTAGGTTGGGATATGGAAAGTTATTTTGATGTTCGTAGGGAGTTTTCACAAAAAGATAATTCTGCCACAAAAAAAGTTGACTATGCCTTTATGTCAAATGGAAAGTTAAAATTTTTTGTTGAAGCTAAAGAGGTTAGCGTTGATCTCGAAAATAACAAAGATGCTATTTATCAAGCCAAAAGATACGCCTTTTCTACCAATGGTAAAGCACCTATTGTTATTTTGACTGATTTTCAAGAGTTTAGGGTGTTTAATGTGCTAAAAGCCCCTCTTTTTGATAATACAGATAGAGAATTATTAAAAAATCATTGTATGCGTTATACTGATTACATAGATAAGTGGGATTTGCTTTGGGAAACATTCTCAAAAGAAGCGGTTAGTAATGGGAGTCTAAATAAACTTGTTGGTAAAATTGATAAAAACACAAAGTTAATGGATGTCGAGTTTTTAGAACAAATTACATCTTGGCGTGAAACTCTGGCAAAACATATTGCATTAAGAAATAAAGACCTAACAGTCGATGAAATAAACGAATCTGTACAAAGAATCTTAGACCGTCTTATTTTTATTAGAAACCTCGAAGACCGAGAAATCGAAGAAGAAAGCACACTTTTAAAACTTATTAATACCAAAGAAAATATTTACAAAAATATTATTCCTCTATTTAATAAACTTGATGATATTTATAATGGTCTTCTTTTTAAAAAACACTTTTCGGAAGCCCTAATTATTGATGACAAAGTTATAAAAGACCTAATCAAAAATATCTGTCCCCCAGTTTCTCCATTTCAATTTGATGTTATTGAGCCAGAGATTTTGGGGCGGATTTACGAAAAATTTTTGGGTAGCAAAATTAGACTCACAGAAGGTCATCAAGTCAAAATTGAAGAAAAAATTGAAGTTAGAAAGGCTGGGGGCGTTTATTACACTCCCGAATACATTGTTAATTATATTGTCGAAAACACTGTTGGCAAAAAAATCGAAGGACTTACACCAAAAGAAATTGAACAAATAAAAATCCTTGATCCAGCGTGTGGCTCTGGAAGTTTCTTACTGGGAGCCTATTCCTATTTGTTAAAATATCACGAAAAATTCTATACTGAACACAAAAACGATAAAAAATATAAAGATGATTTTTATATTACAAAAGAAGGCGAATTTAAAGTAAAACTCGATAAAAGAGCAGAAATTCTTAAAAATAATATATTTGGCGTAGATATTGACAAAGAAGCAACCGAAGTTGCTATAATGAGCCTCTATTTAAAAATGCTCGATGAAGGATTTGACAAAGGGCAAAAAGAATTGTTTTTTTTAAAAGGACATATCTTACCTGATATGTCGGGTAATGTTAAATGTGGTAACTCACTAATCGGTAGTGATTACTTTGACGAAAAACTTGATTTTAACGATGAAGAGTTTAAAAAAATAAATCCTTTTAACTGGAATGATGGTTTTAAAGAAGTGTTTAAAAATGGCGGATTTGATGTAGTGATTGGGAATCCACCGTATATTTTGATTCAAGATGTTAATAGAAATGATAATTATTTGAATTATTATAGGGAAAAATATTCTTCTTCATCTTATAAAATAGATACATATCATATTTTTATTGAAAAAGGCATTAACTTATTAAAAGATAAAGGTTTAATTGGGTATATTACTCCAAGTAATTATATGACTAATAATGGGCTTGAAAAATTGAGAGATTTTATATTAAAAAATTCAAAAATAATAAATATAAATGTCATCAATGGAAACATTTTTATTGATGCCTCAGTAGATACCTGTATATCAATTTTACAGAAATCAAATGAAAATATAAATTCAAAACTTATCTTTTCAAACTGGGATGGTAGTAAATTAGAAGGAATACAAGAAAAAATATTTGAACAAGAACGATTTGAGAAAAATGAAAATTATCTTTTTACTTCAACAGAGGAGACAAAATTAAATATAAATTGTTTTAATTTAGGTGATAATTATTCAGTAAAATTTGGTATGCAATTAAGAGATAGAAAAAAATATTTAGTCGATGTAATAACAAAGGATCAGAAAGAACTCATTACATCGTACCATAAAGAATGTTATACGGGTAAAGATGTTGGAAGATATTATATGGGTTATAGTAATTTATTAGCTTATGTTAATAGAGAAGCACAAAGTGGCGGATGTTGGGATGAAAAGGTACATTTAACTAATCCAAAAATTATAGTAAGACAAATTGGAAAAACTCCTATCTGTTGTTTAGATGAAAATGGCTATTATTGTTTAAATACTGTTTTTATGATTATTCCAAAAAATGAAAATCAACTTTCTATAAAGTTTATTTTGGGTATTATAAATTCTTCATTTATTCAAAAATATTGGACAACAAATTTTTATGATATGCGTCAAACTTTTCCAAAAATTAAAGGTTCTTATTTAGAAAAACTCCCCATCCCCTCTCTCGACCTAACCAACAAAGAACACAAACAAGCCCACGATACCCTTGTTACATTAGTTGAAAATATGCTCCAAACCCAAAAAGACCAAAGAAACGCCAAAAGCGAACAAGATAAAAACCTTTTTCAACAAAAAATAACAATGCTTGACAAAAAAATAGATAATTTGGTGTATAAACTATATAATTTAACTGAGGACGAAATAAAAATCATCGAAGGTAATTAAAGCGGGGTTAAGGGGCTGCTGCCCCTTAGTCCTTACGACCAGTAAAAAAAGTTGTTGAAAATACTCAAAAATAGTATTATTTTATAGATGTGGGGGGTCAAAATGCTTGCTTATGAATATTACACCGAAATTATGTCGGATGGACATTTGAGTATTCCTGATGACATAAAAATAAAAATAGAAAATTCAAAAAAAATTAAAGTTGTTGTTATGATTGATGAAACTGAAAAAACTAAGAATAAAAAATTAAGCGATATTCTTCTAAATTCTCCTTTAAGAGACTCTGGGATTGATTTAGAAAGAAAAGATGATTTTGGAAGAGATATTGAGTTATGAAATATCTTGTTGATACTTGTGTTATATCAGAGTTTACTAAAAAGAATCCAGATATATACTTAAACGCTTCTAAAAGGTCAATAAATAATAGAATTGACATTGCTTGTAACTTATTTGATACAGATGAATTAATAGAGATAAGCGTTTAAGGTATATATTGACAATTTGGACAATTGTCAATATAAAAGTTATAAATTTTCTCAATTCTGTTAATCAATTTGATTTGTATTTAAGTGTTTTATCAATTGGAGAAATAAAAAAAGGAATTGCGAAGATAAATGATTTAAAAAAACAAAAAGATTTGAATTTGTGGTTGAATGATGTTTTGTTAGCAAATTACAGAGACAATTTATTAGATATTAATTTTCAAGTAATTAGTAAATGGGGTGAATTGGTTGGATTATATGAAAAAAAAGGAATTATTTTACCAATAATAGATAGTTTATTAATTTCAACGAGTATTTGTTATAATATGATTTTTGTTACAAGAAATGTTAAAGATATAAAAATTTTAGAATGTAATTATTTAAATCCTTGGGAATAATTATTATTATATGCTTTTATTCAAAAAACAGCCAAAAGCGAACAAGATAAAAACCTTTTTCAACAAAAAATAACTCTACTTGACAAAAAAATAGACAATTTGGTCTATAAACTGTATAATTTAACTGATGATGAAATAAAAGTTATTGAGGGTAATTAAAGCGGGGTTAAGGGGCTGCTGCCCCTTAGTCCTTACGACCAGTAAAAGACACAGGAGGAAAAGTGAAAAAATTAAAAGTTTATTTAGATAATTGTTGTTTTAATAGACCTTATGATGACCAGAGTAATATTACAATTAAAATTGAGACAGAAGCAAAATTAGATATTCAAAATAAAATTAAAAGAGGTGTTCTTGATTTAGTTTGGTCTTACATTCTTGATTTTGAGAATTACAAAAATCCTTTGATTGAAAGAAAAATAGAAATAAGTAAGTGGCGAGCGTTATCTATTGATATTGTTGTTGAAAATGATAAAATTTTATCAAAAATGAAGGAAATAATAAAATTTGGAATAAAACCACTTGATTCTCTACATCTTAGTTGTGCTATATACTCAAAATGTGATTATTTTTTGACAGTAGATAGAGGTATTTTAAATAAAACTAAAAAAATCAATGAAATTGAGATATTAAATCCAATTGATGTATTATATAAATTGAAGGAGTTATAAAATGAGTGATACAGAAATTAAAATTAAGGGGTTTGAGATATTAAGTAAATATTTAGGTATGGTTGAAATGGAAAAATTTATTTCTATTATTCAGAATGAAAAATTTGATTATACAGAATGGAGACAAAACCTTTTTAATGGTATGAGTGGTGAAGAAATAAGTAAGATGGCAATGGATTATATAAAAAATATGCCAAAAGCTTAAATCCAAAAAAGATGTAAATTTGGTCTATAAACTATATAATTTAACTGAGGATGAAATAAAAATCATCGAAGGTATTTAAAGCGGGGTTAAGGGGCGGATAGCCCCTTAGTCCTTACGACCAGTAAAAGACACAAGGGGGAAAAGTGAAAAAGTTAAAAATTTATCTTGATACATCAATAATTAGTTTTTTATATGCAGATGATTCACCTGATTATAAAAAAGCTACTATTGATTTTTTTGATAATTATTTAGATAAATATGATGTATATATTACTGAATTTGTTATTGCTGAGCTTGATAATACAAAAGATGAAATTCTTAAAGATAAATTTAGAATAGCAGTAAAAAAATATAATCTAAAAATACTGAATATCGATGAAGAGAATAAAGAAAGTATAATTCAATTAGCAAAAAAATATATTTCTAATAAAATCATACCTGAAAGTAAATTTGATGATGCGTTACATATTGCTATCTGTTCTATTTATGATTTTGATATTCTTTTAAGTTGGAATTTTAAGCATATAGCAAATATAAAAAAACAAATACAAATAAACATAATTAATATGCAAGAGAGCTTTTTAAAAGAGCTATATCTTGTAAATCCATTGGAGGTAATTTATGAATGAAATTGAAGTCCCAAAAATGTTAGAGGAAGTCTGGAAGATGAAAGACTCTGTTTATAAAGATATAAAAAATATGTCAACCGAACAAATATTTAGTTATATTCATAATAAGACAATAGATTTTACAAAAAAAACAAGTAGTTAAGCATTAAAAATATGAAATAAAAATCATCGAAGGTAATTAAAGCGGGGTTAAGGGGCTGCTGCCCCTTAGTCCTTACGACCAGTAAAAGACACAGGAGAGATAATGTTTTTAATGTATATTGATGAGTCAGGAGATCCTGGTTTATATGTTGAAGGTAAAAATTCACAGCATTATATTTTATCTGGATTAATATTAAATATGACTGATTGGACAACATATTTAGATAGATTAAAAAAATTTAGAAGATGGTTAGACAAAAAATATAAACTATCAACGAGAGAAGAAATTCACGCTTCAGAATTGATTAGAGTAAATAAAATTGAATCTTATAAAAATATTACAAAATCTGATAGAATTGAAATTTTAAGACTTTATTCTGAAGCAATACCAAAAATATTCAACAAAGCAAAAATTATTAATGTTTGTCTTGATAAAAATGAATTAAAATTGGGAAATTTCAAAAATTTTTCAGAATATGCGTGGCACAGAGTAATACAAAGATTTGATAGGTTTTTAAGTAAACAAGATAGAGATAAAGGAATTATAATAGCAGATGACACTGATGAGCCATTAATAAGAAATTTATTAAGAAGAATGAGATTTTATAATCCCGTTAAATCAAATTATAATGATACATTTTATAATAGTATAGTAGAAAACATTATAGAAGACCCTTTTTTAAGAAATTCCAAGCATTCATATTTTATACAAACAGTAGATGTATTATCACATTTGCTTTATAGAAAAGAATACCCAAAAGGTAGTCTAAAAAAGTTTAATTTACATAAATATTTTTTTAATACAGAATCTATATTATTAAAAGAATCAACTAAAAAAGACAAGGATAATTTAGGAATTGTTAGAAAATAAAACTACCCCAGTATAAAACTGGGGATTTATTGTGGCCCGGTAATATCATCAAGGATATTATCAAGTCACATATATATAATAATACACCTTGACATATTTGTCAAGGTTTTAATATCGAGCAGAAAAATAACAATCCTTGACAAAAAAATAGATAATTTGGTGTATAAACTATATAATTTAACTGAAGAAGAAATAAAAATCATCGAGGTATTTAAAGCAGGGTTAAGGGGCTGCTGCCCCTTAGTTCTTACGACCAGTAAAAAAGTTATTGAAGGATAATTGATGAAAGAAATATCTGATAAGAAAATGTATTATTTTGTTGATGAATCAGGAGATACTAATTTTTATGGAAAAAATGGTATTGATTTAATAAAACATAATAAAGCGAGTAAAATATTTATAGTTGGATACTTAGAAACTGAAAATATGAATCAAATTTCTAAAGATATTTACAATCTTAAAACTGAAATAAAAAATGACCAATATTTAAAAGGAATTCCATCATTAGAAAAATCATTATTGCATTTTCACGCAAAAGATGATTGTTCAGAAGTTCGACAATTAGTTTTTAAGTCTATTGCTAAAATGGATTTTAATGCATATATTTTAGTATTTAGAAAAAATGCTGAACATTTTAAAAAGAAATTTAATTGTGAACCTTCTAAGCTTTATGAATATATGATAGAAAAACTTTTTGAAAATAGATTACATCTTTACAAAGATATTGATTTATATTTTTCTAAAATGGGTAATATTATAAGAGAGCATAATATGAAAAATGCTTTAGAAAAAGCCAAGTTTAATTTTAAAAATAAATGGAATAATAAAGAAAGCAGTAATATACGAATATTTATTCAAGAACCATCTCAAATAATGCCTTTACAAGTAATAGATTATGTTATTTGGACAATAAATAGAGTTTACGAAAAAAATGATTTAAGATATTATAATTTTATAAAAAATAAAATAAAGTTAATTTATGACATAATGGATACAAAGAAATATCCTCATAATTATTACAGTGAGAAAAATCCGCTTGATATAAATAAAATAAGTCCATTAGACAGCTAGGTAACTTTCGCTACGCAAGGCATGAAGCCTACTTTCACTTATCAAGGACTTAATTAGAATATATATAAAAAACATAAGTTTGTCAAGAACTTGAAAAAAAATTGATAAGTTTGTCAAAAACTATATAATTTAACTGAAGAAGAAATAAAAATAATCAAAGGTATTTAAAGCAGGGTTAAGGGGCTGCTGCCCCTTAGTCCTTACGACCAGTAAAAGAATGTAAAGAAGTTTTGTAATCAAGAAATTATTTATTTTTTAAAATTATATTATTTATCAATTTAACAGTTGCTTCAATTGCAGCCATTATTTGATCACAATGAACCCCATGAGTTACAATTTTTTTCTCTTCATCTTCAAATTCCCATGAAATCGTAGCTTGTACTAAAGCGTCGGTTTTTCCACCAGGTGGGATAGTTACCATATAATCTGCAAGTTTTGGCATTTTTATTTTAAATTTTACTAAAATTTGCTTTAAAGCATTCATAAAAGCATCGTAACCACCGTCTCCATAATCATAAGCATCAATTGTTTCGTCATTATAAGAACATTTAATTGCCGCAAATGGTTTTAACTGGTATGTTGTATTAATTACACAATTTAATAATTTAAAAGGCATTTCATTTTGCATCTCAAAAATATCAGTAATTAAATATGGCAAATCTTCCATAGTAATAGTCTTTTTTTTATCTCCAAGATCAACTATTTTACTAAGTAGAATCTTTTTTTTGTCATCATCAAGTTCAATACCAAGTTTTTTTAGATTAATCTCAAGATTTGCTTTACCAGAAAGCTTTCCAAGTGCATATTCTCTTGTTCTTCCAAATCTTTCTGGTATTAATGGATTTGCATACAAGTTACCTTTTTTGTCTCCATCAGCATGAATTCCAGCAGTCTGGATAAAAACATTGCCTCCAAAAATAGGTTTATTATTCGCCATTCTTTGTCCTGAGAATGTTTCAATAATTTTTGATATTCGATAAAGAGTTTTTTCATCTACATTAGTCTTTATTCCCAAAAAGTCTTTTAAACCAATAGCAACTTCATCCAAAGAAGCGTTTCCTGCTCGTTCACCTAACCCATTTACAGTGACATGAACTCCTTTAATGCCAGCTTTGGCAGCAGCTAAAATATTGGCAACTCCAAGCCCATAGTCGTTGTGTGGATGAAAATCAAAGTGTATAGAAGGATATTTTTCTACCAATTTGGAAATATATTCGTAAGTATCAAACGGATTGAGCATTCCTAATGTATCTGGAAGCATTATTCTTTTAACAGACATTGTTTGTAAGAAATTTATCAAATTATAAACATAATCGGGTGAATTCTTTATTCCGTTTGAAAAGTCTTCAAGATAAACATTTACTTCAACGTTATTTTTTATAGCATAATTTATAGTTTCTCTTATGTCATTAATATGCTCTTCTGGAGTTTTTTTGAGTTGTTCAACACAGTGTTTTAGTGAACCTTTTGATAATAAATTTATTCTTTTTATGCCAACAGATTTTGCCCAGTCAACAGAAACTGTTTTGTCAACAAAAGTAAGTATTTCAAGTCTATTTATAAAGCCAGCATGTTCTGCCCATTTCGTAATTTTTGAAACGGCTTCTTTTTCGCCTGCTGATGCTTTTGCTGATGTAATTTCAAGTCTATCAACTTTAACTTCTGTTAATAATATTTGAGCAATAGAAAGTTTTTCTTCTGGTGCATAAGAAACACCTTGCATCTGCTCTCCGTCCCTTAAAGTTGTATCCATTATTTCTATACTTTTCATTTTGTTTCCTCATAACACAAATTTTCACAGATTATAACACCTATTGATCTATTAAAATCCATGATTATCAGTGTTATATTATAACAGAAAACTTAAAAATTAAAAGAGATAAATTTAAGAAAAATATTAAAATTATTTAACTTAGCACTTGCAAATTTAGCCTAAAATATTTATATTGTATCCTATCAAATATTTAACTGAGGTTTTTATGAAAAATATATTTGTAATTTTAACTTTTATCTTAATAATAAGCTTATCTAGCTGTACAACGCTTATAAAAGGGCTTTCGGATTCTTTATATGAACAAAAAGACATTGTTTTAGTAGAACAAGGTGCTCCTTCGTATTTAATACTTGTGGAAGGTTTAATTAGAAGTGAGCCTAAGAATAAACAATATTTAATTACTGGTATTCAAATGTTTTCTGCTTATTCTTCTGCATTTATAAAAGAAGATGATAGGAAAAAAATCTTTGCAGACAAAACAAAAGAATGGGGTATAAAACTTTTACGAACCTATTATGGCTATGTAAAATACGAAAAAACTGAAGATAGAGAGAAAAAAGAAGTTGCTTTTCAATCATTTTTAAAGAGTTTAACCAAAAACGATGTAGAAAATGTATTTTGGGCTGCAAATGCTTGGATTATGTGGATTTTGACAAATCTTGATTCAACAGATGCTTTTATAGAATTACCAATCGCAAAAGCCCTAATAGATAGAGTTTACAAGCTCGACGACAAATACTATTATGGTGCCCCACATCTTTATTACGGAGTTTTTTATGGTGCATTCCCAAAAGACTTTGGTGGTAATCTCGAAAAAGCAAAAGAAGAATTTGATATTGCTTTAAAACTCAGTGGAGATAAATTTTTAGCAACCAAACTATTCTATGCAAATTTTTATCTCAAACCAAAAAATGATAAAAAAGAGTTTGAAAGAGTTGTAAGAGAAGTAATTGATTTTGATTTGGAACAATACCCATCTCTAAGATTAATTAATACAGTAGCCAAAAAACAAGCAGAAGAAATGCTTGCTAATATAAATGAAATGTTTTTTGATGATGTGAATTAAGAAAACATTTCATACAGAAGCACGAAAAACACGGAGAGATATTTTTCTTTATTTAAATCCGTGTTTTAGTGCTTATCTTTTCAATTCTTACTTTAAGCATATCTAAATTCTAAATATTAAAGGAGTTTTTATGAAAAATCAGAGCAATTCTTATTCTTTTCTTATAATACTATTAATTATTGTTGGAATACAATTTTTATTAATTGGTTGTGAGGTAAATAAAGAAACGCCTGCTACAACTACTACAATAGGTATAATAAATTATACTTGGGAGAATACACATAAGAATACAGATTTATATCCTCATTGTAATAAAGTAACTGTATCTGATGGCAATATTTATGTTGCAACGAATGGCGGCGGTTTAAGTATATCGACAGATGGTGGGGCAAGTTGGATAAATAAAACAACTGCAAATGGCTTGGGTGATAATAATTGTCGTGAGGTGTATGTTTCTGGGAATAATATTTATGCTGCGACATATAATGGATTAAGCATATCGGCTGATGGTGGAAATTCTTGGATAAATAAAACAATTGAAAATGGCTTACTTAGTAATGATTGTTATAGTGTGTATGTATCTGGTGGTAATATCTATGTTGCAACAAAGATTGGATTGAATATATCGAAAAATGGTGGGGTTAATTGGATAAATAAAACAAGTGTTGATGGTTTGGCTAATAATTTATGTTATGGGGTCTATGTGGATGGTACTAATATTTATGTCGCAACATATAGTGGCTTGAGTATATCAAAAGACAATGGAACAACTTGGATAAATAAAACAGGTTCAGATGGTTTTAGTTGGTGTAATGCGGTTTATGCGTCTGAGAATAATATTTATGTTGCAACAAAATATAGTGGTTTAAAAATATCGACAGATGGCGGAGATTCTTGGACTAATAAAACAAAATCAAATGGTTTGGGAAGCGATCTTTGCAATGGAGTATCTGTATATAATAGTAATATTTATGCAACAACAGACAGTGGTTTAAGTATATCGACAGATGGTGGAACTACATGGGTTAATAAAACAATCACAAATGGTTTGGCTGATAATGATTGTAATGGAGTCTACATATCAGCCAGCAATATTTATCTTGCAACGAAGAATGGATTGAGCATATCGACAGATGGTGGGGTTACTTGGATAAATAAGACGAGTGCAGATAATGGATTAGGTAGTAATACTTGTAATGGAGTGTATGCGTCTCAAAATGATGTTTATATTGCAACAACTAATGGTTTAAGTATATCGACAGATGGTGGGGTTACTTGGGTTAATAAAACGGTTACAAATGGCTTAGGTAATAACTGGTGTAATGGAATATATGTTTCTGATAGCAACATATATGTAGCAACAAATGGCGGTGGCTTAAGTATATCGACAGATGGTGGGACAAGTTGGGTAAATAAGACAACAACGAATGGCTTAGCTGATAATAGTTGTCGTGAAATTTATGCTTCTGGCACTAATATCTATGTTGCAACAGATGGTGGTTTAAGCATATCGACAGATGGTGGGGCTACTTGGGTTAATAAAACGAGTGGAGATGGCTTGGGTAGTAATGCTTGTAGCGGAGTCTATGTGTCTGGCAGTAATATCTATGTAACAACAAATGGCGGATTGAGTATATCAAAAGATGGCGGGACGAGTTGGATTACTAAGACCACAGTTAATGGCTTAAGTGATAATAGTTGCCTTGGAGTGTCTGTCTCTGGTAACGATATTTATGTAGCAACTAATGGCGGAGGCTTAAATATATCGACAGATGAAGGAAGCACTTGGATAAATAAAACTATTTCAAATAATCTCTGGGGTAAATATTGTAATAAAGTCTATGCGTCTGACAGTAATATCTATGTAACAACAAATGGTGGATTAGGCATATCTAAAGACGGTGGAGCAAGTTGGATAAATAAAACAACTGCTAATGGCTTAGTTAGTAATTATTGTGGTGGAATCTATGTTTTTAACAATAATATCTATGTAGCAACATCTGGCGGTTTAAGCATTATTAAAAATTAAAAAAATTATTCAATAATAATAGAATATTTTTAAAACTTTTGATATAATGATAAATTTATCTATTGGTTTAACCAACAGGCATTGATTTACCAACGATTTTCTTTTTTCTTTTCTTTATAAGTAAAAGAAAAAAGAAACAAAAAAGAAAATAGAGGAGTTTTTATGAAAAAAATTATTCTTTTTATAATTTTGACGTTTATTGTCAATATAATTTTTGCTCAATCACAATCAGAGCCAAAAATTAATTTTAAGATAGCAACTGACGCACCTGATGGTAGTAGTTGGATTATGACTTTTAAAGAAATCGATAAACAATTACGAAAACAGACAAATAACGAAATTGGTTTGACTATATACCCAGCGAGTATAATGGGAGATCAAAGCACTGTTATAAAAAAAATTAAGATTGGCCAATTGTCTGGTGCTGGTTTGAGTAGTGGTGGAATGCAATTGATTTACAAAGACTTTGCGATTATGGGTTTCCCTTTGATTTTTAGAAATTATAAGGAATATGATTATACAAAAGAAAAACTTGGTTCTTTTTTTGATCAAGAACTTGAAAAAAAAGATTTTGTTATTTTGTCGTGGACTGAGGTCGGTTTTATTTATGTTTGTTCAAAAAAGAAAGTAAATTCTGCCGAGACTCTTTCTCAATCAAAACCTATTATACTTGAAGGTGATATTGTTAGTAAGGCATTGTATGACGAACTTAATATTAAACCAATTCCTTTACAATTATCTGATATTTTAACTTCTTTGCAGACTGGACAAATTGATACTATATTTTCTTCTACTTATGGGTTAATTGTGACTCAATGGTTTACAAAGGTAAATTATATTGCAGATTTTCCTATAACTTTTATGATTGGCTCTTGTGTTGTTGACAAAAAAATGTTTTATTCTCTAACAAAAGAACAACAAACACTCATGAGAAATCTATTTAAGGAGAATTTTGGTAAACTTGCACAAAAAGTAAGACAAGATAATGATAAAGCAAGAATTTCCTTAGAAAAACAAGGAATTAAGTTTATTCCAGTTGATGATAAGCAAAAACAAAGATTTGTTGAAGTTTGTACAAATGCTTATAAGGTTTTGACTGAAAAAGAATATTCTAAAGAAATGCTTGATAAAGTGTTAAAAGTTGTCGATGAATATAGAAATTCTAATAAGTAAGGTAACAAATGTTTAAATTATGGCAAAACATAAAAAAATATTACAGGTTATTTGAACTAATAATTTTAGTTTTTTTTCTATTCTTAATATTGTTTATTTCATCTTTGCAAATAATACTAAGAAATTTTTTTCAGGCTGTGGAATGGTTTGACTTACTGTTGAAATATTCTGTTTTATGGGTTGGAATGTTTGCAGCTTCGATTGCAACTTATGAACATAAGCATATAAGAATTGATTTAATAAGTAGGTTTACTAAAGGTAGATTTAAATCTGCGATAGTTGCAATAGCGGATTTATTTGCAAGCATTATTTGTGGTATATTATTGTATAGTTTTGTAATTTATATAATTAAGATAGAATATCCATCCACTGACCCAGCTCCTTTTCTGGGGATAAAAAAATGGGTGATGCTTCTTGTGTTACCTTTTAATTTTTTTATTATGTCATTTAGATTTTTAGTAAGATTTTTTACAAATGTTTATAATTTTAGGAATAATAAAGAAGAAGTTGATACTGATGACTTTATTGATTTAATTAAAAATAATGAAGGGGAAGATAAATGATTGCTTTATTGTTATTATTGTTAGTTGTTTTAATTGCAATAATTGGCGCCCCTCTTTTTTGCGTTATAGCAGCAATGGCTTTGATCAATTTTATAAAGTCTGGCATAGGAATATTAGTTGTCCCACAAGAACTTGCAGGCATTGTTAATATTCCTTTGATATATAGTATTCCACTATTTGCTTTCGCAGGATACTTACTTGCACATAGTAAGGCATCGATTAGGTTAGTTAGACTCACAAAAGCGGCTATTGGCTGGATACCAGGAGGACTGCCGATTGTTACGCTTATTACTTGTGCTTTATTTACAGCTTTTACAGGAGCTTCTGGTATTACGATAGTTGCTTTAGGTGGTTTTTTACTCCCAGCTTTGCTTTCAGAAAATTATAAAGAAAAATTTTCTCTTGGGCTTGTAACTTCGTCTGGAAGTATCGGGCTACTTTTCCCACCAAGTCTTCCACTAATATTATTTGGTGTTATTGCTGGGGCGAGTATTGATAAACTTTTTGTGGCAGGAATCATACCTGGTATAGTAATAATTTTAACATTTTCTGTATTTTCTATAATAGTGAGTGTTAAACAAAAAATCCCAACAACAAAATTTGATTTTAAAGAATTAACGCTAGCTTTAAATGACGCAAAATTTGAATTACCGCTGCCAATACTTTTATTCTTAGGAATATACTCTGGTAAAATGGCAATTAGTGATGCAGCAGCTTTTACTTGTTTATATATTTTTATTGTTGAAATGTTAGTTTTGAAAGACATTAAATTTAAAGAACTTCCAAAAATAATGAAAGAAAGCATGGTGTTGGTTGGTGCTATTCTAATAATACTTGCTTGTTCTTTGGCTGCAACGAATTTTTTGATAGACCAACAAGTCCCGCAAAAATTATTTGACTCAATAAAAGACATTATTACAAATAAATGGACATTCTTAATAGTTTTAAATATATTTTTACTGATAGTTGGTTGTTTGATGGATATTTTTTCTGCTTTAGTAATAATTGTTCCTTTGATTTTACCTATTGCAGAAGCATATAATGTTAATTTGATTCATCTTGGTATAATATTTTTAACAAATCTTGAAATAGGGTATCTCACTCCTCCTGTTGGTATGAATCTTTTTGTTGCTTCAATTAGATTTGGTAAATCAATAGTAGATATTTATAAAGGTGTTGTTGTTTTTATAGGGTTATCTTTAATTTCATTAGTTATTATAACTTATTTTCCTCTACTAAGTACATGGTTTATCGAAAAACCAGCAATTGTTTCTCAATGGGAGTACACTTATGAAGATGGAAATGTAGATAGGATTATTGTAAAAAATAATGGAGTGTATTTACGAAAAAAAGGTAGTTTAATGGATATAATGATGGACGATCCATATATCGGAAAATATGAGATAAAAAATGATAAAATAACATTATACACAGAAGAAGGTAAAGAAGAGTATAATTTTGAACTTTATAATGATGGCAAAAAATTGATGTTTGAAACTCTTTCTTTTAAAAAAGAACAAAGACATAAAATATTTTATAATAACTTAATTAATCCTCCTCTTCATATAAAAGAAGCCAATCTTATTGGAAAGTGGCAACAAAACGATGATTTTATCGAATTTTATTTTAATGGTCATGTCAATCTTTCTTTAAATAATGAAGATCAAAAAGATTATAGATATAGAATATTAGATAAAAAGAAATTAGAATTTAAAGACGATGAAACAAATACCAAACTTATTTGCGACTATAAATTTGAACTCAATAAACTAAAAATTACGATTAATAAAAAGTCGTATTTGTTTGATAGAGGTGAGTCGGGGAGTGATTTGTAGTAATCTTAATTTCTTTTACCACTGAAAGCGACATTTGCGAATGTCGCTTTTAAAAATTCCTTCCACCTAAATAACAAAAAAAGCGTTGACACCATTTTTTATTTTATATATATTCCTTTTTATATTGGATTCAATTTTTATTTTTCGCAACTAACCACAAGAGAATATAATCTATAATGACAATCGTCCAGATTGTCATTATATACCTGAAATGTTTTTTTACAACTTGTTTGTTTAAAAGAACTTAGGAAAAAATTTATCGTTGAGTTTAAGACAAACCTGAAACATTTCAGTATATAGTTTTTATGGCTAAAAAAAGATTAATTACATCTGCACTTCCTTATGTTAATAATATTCCACACCTTGGCAACATTATAGGGTGTGTTTTGTCAGCAGATGTTTTTGCGAGGTACAGTAAGATAGCAGGATACGAAACGCTTTTTGTTTGTGGGACAGACGAATACGGTACAACAACAGAAACTAAGGCTTTACAAGAAGGGTTGACTCCACAAGAGCTTTGCGATAAATATCATTCTATACATAAAGAAATTTATCAATGGTTTAATATAGGCTTTTCTTATTTTGGAAGAACTTCTACCCCAGATCAGACTAAAATAGTCCAAGATATTTTTTTGAAACTCTATAAAAATGGCTATATAGTAGAAGATATTCTAACACAACCATACTGCGAACACGATAAAATGTTTTTGGCAGATAGATTTGTTGAAGGGACATGTCCACATTGCGGGTTTGATATGGCAAAGGGTGACCAATGCGATAAGTGTGGAAAACTCCTCGACCCAACAGAGTTAAAAAATTCTAAATGTGCAATTTGTAAAAAATCGCCAATCTTTAAGCAAACGAAACATTTATTCTTAGATTTAGAAGTCTTAAAAGACAAACTCGAAAACTGGATAAACGAGGCAGCAAAAGAGGGAAACTGGTCGAATAATGCACTAAGTACAACAAAAGGTTGGATCGAACAAGGTCTAAAGAAGCGATGTATTACTCGTGACCTAAAATGGGGTGTGCCAGTGCCTTTGGAAGGATTTGAGGGTAAAGTTTTTTATGTGTGGTTTGATGCACCGATTGGTTATATCTCAATCACTGCCAACAAATTTAGCGACTGGGAAAACTGGTGGAAAAACCCAACTGATGTTGAACTTTACCAATTTATGGGAAAAGATAATATTCCATTCCATACTGTGTTATTTCCTGCAAGTTTAATTGGTTCTGGCGATAACTGGACTTTGTTAAAAACAATTAGCTCAACAGAATATCTAAACTACGAAGAGTTAAAATTTTCAAAGAGTCGAGGGACAGGTGTTTTTGGTGATCAGGCAAAAGATACAGGAATTGATCCTGATTTATTTAGATATTATCTCCTTCGCAATAGACCTGAAAAAAACGACACACAATTTTTTTGGAATGATTTTATGGATAAAGCAAATGGTGAAATTATTGCAAATTACGCAAATCTTGTTAATAGAATTTTACAATTTATTGATAAATTTTTTGATGGAATTGTACCTGAGTTTGAAAAAGAAGATACTATTTTTGCGAGTATGGACTTTCTATCCGAAAAAGACAAAATCATCGCTTTGTTTGAAAACCTTGAGTTAAAGAATGCCTTACTTTCCACCCTTGATTTGTGTTCTTTAGGGAATAAATTTTTTCAGGATAGCGAACCTTGGACTTTGGTGAAATCTGATAAAATTAAAACTGGACGAATTCTTGGAAGTCTTTGTGGATTTATTAAAGATATTTCTATCCTTTTGTATCCATATATTCCACAGACAGCAGAAAAAGTTTTTGGAATGTTAAATATTCCTAAAGAACTACTTACAATCCAAAATATAGGTGATTATTCTAACATAAAGGGTAAAAAAACAAATAAACCTGTGATTTTATTTAATAAGCTCGAAAAAGAGTTGATTGATAACTTAAAAGAAAAATTTAGCGGTAAAAAAGAGGAAACTACTATGAGTAAAGATTTATTTGGTAAAATTTATTTAAAAGTTGGTCAGATCGTAAAAATCGAAAGACACCCAAAAGCCGACAAACTCTATGTCGAACAAATTGATCTTGGTAATGGCGAAACAAGGCAAATCGTGTCTGGACTCGTACCATTCTATAAAGAAGAAGAATTATTAAACAAAAAGATCGTTTTAGTTTACAATTTAAAAGCTGCAAACCTCAGAGGCACAAAAAGCGAAGGAATGCTACTCGCTGCCGAAAACACTGACCGCACAATCGTTGAAGTGTTAAGTCCTGAAGGGGAAATAGGAGATGTGGTAACAATAGACGGTGTGACTCCACAAAAAGATGAAATCACAATCGATGATTTTTTTGCCCACCAAATCGATGTGGCAAACTACACTGTAAACTTTGCAGGTAACCCATTAAAAGTAGGAGACAAAGAAATAAAGGTTACAAAAGTTGAGAATGGGAAGGTGGGGTAGAGACAAACTTACTCCCAAGTCTTTTAAGATTTATATAAATTTTTGAAAATAACGCCTCTCTTTGAGAAAATGATGGGCGTTTTGTTACTGGGTTATATTTGTTTCTAGGAAGTTTTCCAGACATTTCATTTTCTTTTTGCAAATTATTAAGATATTTAGAAATAATCTACAAAGTCTGTTCTATATAGTCAATTTACTGCTATATCAAGTATCTTTAAATAGGACTTGCAGAATGAAGAATTTAATCCAAAATATAACCTATTTCATTATAACAATTGTTTATAAAACTCAAACTCTTTTATTTTAGTAATTTTAAATAAGGTTTAATTAAGAAATTTAACAATTTTTTTCGGGCTATCATTTTTATAAATGGTAAGTTAAAAATTATATTAAAAAATATAATTTCTCTAAGCGGTCTAGAATATGGAAATTTTAATAATTTATGTTTTCTAAAATGTTTATACAAAGCATATTTGGCTGCTCCAAGACTTGCTATTTGTTCTCTAACCAAAAGATGATAAGTCTGAGCATAACTCGAAAATGGTTTAATTGGTTGGTTTTCTATATTTTTTTCTACATCATTTGCTAAATTTTGGATTAGTTCTACAATTTTTTCTGTATTATCATATTCATCAGAGACAATTCCTACACAATTTAAAAAATGGGCTCCTGAAAAAATTTCTATAAATTCAGATAAGTCTTTATGGTAACGAAGATTTCCACTAACCAACCAACCACAAATTTTTCTTTTTAATAATGGTAATTGTGCATTGAAAGTACTTCTATCTATAAGAGCTTTCCATCTTGCTGTTAAATGTCTATATTCTATACTAAAGGCAAAAATTATAGCATCCGCATTAGGAAGTTTTTTTTCAAAGATTTCTCTAACATCATCTTGTATACAACAAACAGATTTTTCTTGACAATACAAACAACCACTACATTCTTTTTTTATATTGATTGTGTTAACGTTTACTATATCAATTTTATATTTTATGAAAGAACTAAAAATATTTACCATTTTTTCTATGTTTGAATTTTCGAGATTATCTGTTAAAATCACGATGTTTTTATTTGTATTTCTATTGATATTTTCTATTTTAATATCAAGATCAATCTTATTTATTTGATTGCTTATAGGAAAATATTTTTTTGGAATAGATTGTTTATTTTCTGCTTTTTGTATAAAATCAACAAAAAAATTTATAAAAGACATTTGATATTCTTTATTTAATAAATCTATATATTTTATAGATTCAAAAGAAATACCATTTATATAGTGCATTCCTAAGTCTTCGCTTATAGAATGAATATAATTGTGTGCATGATAATCAAAAATCATTGATGATGTTGTTATCGTAGTTGAATATTTTCCAGTGAATACATTTTGTTTATTTTTTTTAAATATAAGCTCTACAAATTTTTTAAGTTGAGATGGTATCATAAAAAAATATACTGGATATGCCCATACTACAACATCTGAATCTTCAATTGTTTTTAGAATTGACTGAAAATAACTATCATTACTTTCTATTTTATTAATATCTGTTGAAATTGGAAGTATAAAGTATTGATAATTAGGTAATTTCTTTTGCAAAAATTCTATGTACTTAATACTAATACTTAGTTCCTTATCTTTGGGGCTGCCATTTAATACAGCTATTTTCATAATTATGCTCCTTTTAATACTTTTTAATTATATTTATTTAACTATAACACATATTAATATATTTCAAAATTTTTTATGCAATTCTTTATAAACATGATTTTTACTTACAAAATTATAGATTGTTCAGCTAAGTAGTTTTTTATTTTCCAAATATCATAATTAGTTGTTATATAGTAATATATATGATAATTTACTCATAATTTTTTAAACTTTCATATAAATGAGAGATATATTCTAATAAAGATAAAATAATATAATATTATATATACAAAGTCAATAAATTAATAAAAATATTATTATTTTTTTTGATTTTAAGAATGTTTTTTGTATAATTTAGAATAGTAGTTACAATGTATTATATCGTAGGTCAAAGATGGGCTGGTGATATGGTGCCAGAACTTGGGGGTACTGAGGACTGAGATGATTAAAATTGATCCAAATCGAATCACTTTATTGTTTTCATAGATTAATGTTACTCGTTAGTATTCTACAATTAATACTCCAATTAAAAGAAGAAACTATTGTTGATTTACAAAAAATAATTAGTGAAACCAAATTATTTTTATATTTCTGTACTAGGAAATACCGTTTTTATAGTTTAAATTTAACAATTGTGATATAAATATTTAAGTGTATGTTAATTTTTAAATCAATTAAGTATTTGCTTAGTCTACTGATTTTTAGTTTTTATACATGAATTTTAGATTAAATACAGATTTCTGTTGAAAAGATAAACATCTTGGTAATAATCCACAAATATTATATACCTTAAACGCTTCTAAAAGGTCAATAAATAATAGAATTGACATTGCTTGTAATTATTTGATACAGATGAATTAATAGAGATAAGCATTTAAGGTATAGAGACAATTTGGACAATTGCCAGTATAATTTTGTTCTGTCGTCTATCTCTTTATTCTATCTTACTTCCCCTCAAGTGTTAGTATCCCGTCCCAATTTTCTGGAATACCGTTTTTGATTAAGTAATCGCAGCGAGTTAGGTAGAGTTTGGTTACATTATCAAAATCATTTATTTTATTTATATAGGTAAAGAGTTTTTGAGCCTCGATAAAATCTTTTGCTGCGTAAGATTGGATTGCTTTATCAAAATCTGGTTTGGTTTTTAATTTTAGAGCAAATTCGCTATCAGGGAGTCCGTCTAAAATTTCTACGACAAAAACTGGCTCTTTTTTTCCTTTGACTCTAACTAAATCAATAAACCTATAATTAAATTTATTTTGGTCTTTAAGATTTGTTAAGGTATTAACTGTGGCTAATGTGGAGGCTCCATAGTATTTTGTCAAGCCTTCTATTCTTGAAGCAAGGTTTACATCGTCTGAGATAACTGTTGTATCCATTCTTTGTTCTTCGCCAATAGTGCCAAGCATGAGTACCCCAGTATGAATCCCTATTCCTATTTTGATTGGATTTGTGTTGTCTGTTATGTCTGCATTGTATTTAGAAACTATCTTTTGCATATTTATTGCTGCATTTATTGCATCATCTGGGGTATCTGGGAATAACGCCATAATTCCATCACCAATATACTTATCAATAAAACCTTTATTCTCTCTAATCGCAGGTCCAACTTTACCAAGATATGAGTTTATAAAATTAAAATTATCTTGACAAGACATTCTTTCTGACATACTGGTAAAATCCCTAATATCAGAAAACATAATAGTCATTTCTTTTTGAATCTGATCCCCTAGTTTTACATTGACTATTGTTTCAATATTGAGATACTTTAAGAATTCTTTTGGCACAAAACGACTATAAGCAGTATTTATTTTTGATAAATCAATGTGTGTTTTTATACGTGAAATTAATTCGCTTTTTGAGAATGGTTTTGCAAGATAATCATTAGCACCAGACGAAAAACCATCAACCAAATCAGAAATTCTATTTTTTGCTGTAAGCATAATTATTGGAAGTTCTGTTGGTAAAAATTTTTCTCTAATTTTTTGACAAACTTCGTACCCAGAAATTTCTGGCATCATTATATCGAGTAAAATTAAGTCTGGCTTACGGTTGTCTACAATTTGCAATGCTTCTTTTCCACTAAATGCCTGAATTATATTGTAATTATGTAAAGAAAGTTGATTTTTTATTACTTGTTGATTTACTGGTTCATCATCAACGGTCAAAATTGTTATTGTTCCCTTTGGTACTCTAAATTCTACTTTTTCTCTTGGAATATTTCCTTCTTCTATTATCTTTGAAATATGAGTATCTTCGATGTGAAAAGTGTTTCTATTTTGATCCTCGCTTATAGGAATAGTAAAAGTAAAAGTAGAACCTTTCCCGATAGTCGAATCAACAGAAATATTGCCATTATGGAGATTTACAAGGTTTTTGGTTATACAAAGCCCAAGTCCTGTACCTCCGTATTTTCGTGATATAGAGCCGTCGAGTTGTTCAAATGGCTTAAATAAGTCTGGTATTTTTTCTTTTGGAATACCAATGCCATTATCAGTTACTGAAATTTCAATAAAATTGGCGTTTTTAATAGCATCAATTATTATTTCGCCATCTTCGCTAAATTTTATAGCATTATCTATTAAATTATGTAAAATTTGTTGCATTCTATTCTCATCTGCATAAATAAGTGGTAAATCGGGAGAAATTTTACTTGTTACAATTAATTTTTTTCGTGTGTATAGAGGCTTTAGGATACCAATTACAATATTTGACACAGATTTTAAGTCAATTGGTTTTAGTTGGAGTTGTATATCCTTATTTTTTAGTTTAGAAAAATCAAGAATATCATTTATCAAATTTGTTAATCGTTTTCCACTTGATACGATCATCCCAAGATTTGTTTTTTGTTCTTCATTCGCTTCTCCACAAGCACCATCAATTAGAGATTCTGCGATGCCTATTATTCCATTGAGAGGTGTCCTTAGTTCATGGGATGTGTTTGCCAAAAATTCGTCTTTTAGTTTATTGAGTTTTTTTAACTCTAAATTTTGATTTTCAATTTTATAAAAACTTTCTTGCAGAGAGGACGACATTGAGTTCACATTATTAGTTAATTTTCCAAGTTCGTCTTTGGATATAAATAATTCAATTCTTTTAGTAAAATCTTGATAATTACCCTTTGAAATTTCGTCTGTCACCTCTGATAAAATTTCTATTGGTTTTGTGAATGCGTCACTTAGTTTTATGATCAAAAATATTACAATTGCAATTAGTATAAGAGTGAGTATTATTGGCAATATAATAGAAGAAAAAATAATTTTAGAAATATGTTCTCTTGGATAGAAATAAATTAATTTAGTTTTAGACATCGGTTCATAATCAAAAAAGAACAAAAAATCTTTATTGTTGTGTTGAATAGTATTTTTCTTCATATGATGTTTTTTAGAATCTTCTATTAATCTAGTATAATTTTCTTCATTCAACGAATCTAATATATTTTTAATATTGCTATTATTTAGAATATTAGAATCTGTGTTTAATATTTGATATTCTGAGAATGTTAATTCATCTTCAATTTCTCTTTCGTTATCTTCAAGGATATATTGTTTTGTTTTTTCATCGTATTCATAAAAATCATTATTAGATGGATGGTTATTAAAAATAATATTGTTATTTTGGTCTAACAAATATAGTGTCCCATAGTCTAACGAGTCATTAATTATTATTGCTTTTGAAAGAACGCTAGATTGTAAAAATAATATAAAAAATTTTGTAAAAGTATCTTCTTTTTTTGTAGGCATTTTTTCATAATATGGAATAATGAAAGCGAAACCATCTGTATTAGGCATAACATTTTTACCAAATTTGCCATAAACAGATTTTATTGAGTTATCATTTTTCAAAATTTTGACCAATGGATCGTTTAGTAATTCTTCGTAATTTAATTTGTGAGGACTTCCATTGTAAATTTTATAATTTGTATTATCTATAATGGATTTTTTATCTGTTTCTACTATTAATAAATCCGTATCTAGTTTTGTAAGATAAGAAGTGTTTAATGAATGAAATGAGTTTCTATAATCTAATTCTTCAGTTTTAGTTTTAAATTCTTTTAAATTTACTATTTTTTTTAGAATTTCTGTATCTTTAAATATTACTACACTCTGAACAATCTCATAATAAAATCTTTGAAATTCGCTTCTAACTTGAGATATGAGAATATCGTATAAAACCTTTGTTTGTTTATCTATATTTTTATTCATATTATGAGCACTAAAAACAATTACAATAATCAAAGGAATTATTGCCGTAGGTATTATTACAAGTGTGAGTTTCCATCTAATTTTTAGGTTTACAAAAAAATCATTTATTAATTTAAAAAGCATTTTCTATCCTCTTTTGTCTTTTTTGAATACCTTTAATTTTAAAAAAGGCAAATCTTATATATTAATCTATTTATCTTTATAGTTATTATTATATAATACCTAAAAATTAATCAGTTGTCAAAAAATATACTATGATAAATTAAAGAATGTTTTTGAAATAACTAAAGTGTAGAAAGTGAAATTATATTTTTTGGGGAGGCTGTCCCTTTGGGACAGACCCAGAGCCAGATTAAAACTCAGAATATATTTTCTACCAACTTCATACATTTATCATGTTTTAAATTTGAGTTACTAAACTCAAATAATATTAAAGTGGTGAAGAGGTTTTCTCAAAAGCCATAGTTTTACTATGAATAAAAGTGTTGAAATAAGACGATAATTAACAAAAAGTCTTAATTATTGATATTATTTTTCAATAGTAATTTATTTTGTAAATGATAGATAAAATTTAACTCATAATTTTACTTTGTGGTTTATAATAAACTCTTGAGACAACTTATTATTAAATTACTTAAAAAAAATATCTAAAGGCATACCCTGATTATTAACGAATTTTGGAAACATTCTTTTGTTTATTTTAATATAAATTAGAATAAAAAAAGAGACAAATCTGTTAAAAATAAGCCTATCTATAAATCTATATTTAGATTTTTTTCTAAATAAAATTTTTATTATAAATCTAAATAATAGAGATTTTTGTTTTATATTTTTAGATATATTAAATTTATAGATTTGTTTGTATTTGGCATAATATTTTTTTAATAATAATTTTAATTTTTTTAAAATTAGAGTTTTTTCTTCGCTATATATTAATTTTCTGCAATATGCAATTATTCTGAAAGTGTCATAATGAAAATTATATTTATATGGAAGTCCTATTTGTAAAGATAATTTCCCCATTTTTTTTAGAATACTCAAAGCCTTAAAAACCTCTTTCAAACTTTTTTTCTTATTAACCACAAAACTATTTAATAAATCAATAATTGATGAATTTATACTAACATTATCCCAAAATGCGTATAATAATGGATGAATTCTAACTTTATTAAAGTATAACTCCTGTTTTGCAAATTCTTTGTCATATAAGAGATTTTTTATCACAATATCAGAATATTTTAAGAATTTAATAAAATTTTCAAAATGTTCTTTATTAAAATTTTTATAAAAAAAAATCTCAAGGATAGTTTTTAAATCCATTTTATCTTTGAAAATCTTTATTGTCGTGTATGTATTTAATTCATTCCAAAATGAAGTGTTTTTTAAAAATGTAAAACTTTTAAAAGATGTCCAGCCTCCAGTTTGACACCAGACATAAATTCCTAACATATTCTTATTATTTTGTAATTGTTTATAAAATCTATAATAATCAAATCCAACAAATGATGGATATTCGCCAAATCCTTCATACTCACGACGAGTTTGTAACTCTATAATTTTTTTGTGATCTGTTAAAAAAAATAATTTATTTAATTTTAGATACCTAAAAAAGTCTGCATTTCCATATTTTAATGAAATTACTAATTTCTCGCTTTTTATATTTCCAAAAATTTTTAGGAATGTTTTTTCATTCCACATAAGATCGCCGCATCCATAAGCACCGAGTGTCCATGTCCTGAAAATAAGAAGTTTATTATTTTTTTCAAATATTGGAATTATTTTTTTTAATAGTGTGTTTGCTTGTAGCGGAGATTTGATATAAATTTTACTTTTAAAATCCCCTTTTACATCAACACCATCGCACTCTCCTATCCTAAATATAATTCCATCTATTTCTTGAAAGTTGTAAAAAAGATTTTCTATAGATAATTTTAATAGTTCAAAAATTTTTCTTTTATTATTTTTTGAGTGTTTTTGGATATAATTATTAAAAAACATAATATCTGTTGTAATGTAAATACCAAGATTGTTTTTTTTTAGATATGAAAATATCTTTTTAAATTGTTTTTTATGAGAATTTATTTTGTTTTTCAAATTATCTGGATAAAAATCAAAAACTGTCAAATGAGCCAGATCATCAAAAGAAACTGCATTAAAACCTATTTTTTTTATTTTTTTAAGATAAATTTTAAGTTTTGAGTAAACGCTTCTATATCTTTTAGTATGAATAGTATTATTTCTTTCAAGATGATCATAATGGATTTTTGACCAATTTATAACGTCTTTCTTACATTTATGTAAAAAAGGACTTAGACTATCTATGATAAATAATTTCATTTTCTTCTTTCTTATTGTTCCTTTTCTAAGGAGGAGTTTAAATTTATTTTTCCATTATGTTATCGATTACTTTATCCCAATCGTAATTTTCTATACAATTTCTCCTTGCTTCTTTTTTTATCTGATAATATAACTGCGGATTTTGTTCAATTACATTTATAATGTATTCAAGTTTAGTTTCCCAATTTTTAAAGTTATTTGCTATGGCAATAAAACCAGTCTTTCCATCAATAACAATTTCTTTTGGTCCACCAATATTTGACACAAGAGCTGGAAGCCCTGCAGTTTGAGCTTCAAGAACAACCATTCCAAAAGTATCTGTTGTCGAAGGAAAGACAAATAAATCAGAACCTGCATAAAGAAGTGGCAATTTATCCCTTTTTACCTCGCCAAGAAAAATAATTCTATCATCTTTTTTATTTTTTTCTTTTAAATATTTTAAATATGGTCCTTCTCCCGCAATAATTAGATTGATTTTTTTATTTTTTTCTCTAACTTTTTTATAAACACTAATTAAAAAATCAATATTTTTATCTTCAGAAATTCTTCCTGCATATAAAAGATTTATCCCATCTTTTAGATTAAGTTGTTCAACTAATAATTTTTTGCTGTTTTCATAAGGAACGAACATTTTACTATCAATTCCTCTTTTAAAAACAGACATTTTTGCCTTGTCAAATCCTCGTTCTTCAAGAATATTTATATACTCTTTTGTTGGAACTTTTATTTCATCCATTTGACTATAAAACCACTTTGTTAAAAATTCTATAAGGTTAACCAAAGATTCATCTTTAACTATATTTTTAGCCTGCATAGTAAAATCTGTATGATACACACCGTTTATTTTTATATTTAGTAGTTTTCCTACCAAAAGCCCTAAAAGTCCTATAGTAATTGGCGTTGAAATGTATATCTCGTCAGGATCAAGTAAGTATATTTGTTTGAGAGATTTTAAAAGTGATGGAAGATAAATTTTCAAGTTTTCATAATGCGGAACTTCAAAACTATGAAATATTGGAAGACTAATTATATTAGGAGGAAAATTTTTGCATTTTGTCTCATCAGTTATGGCTGTCACAATGGTTAAATCCATTCCTTTAGCATGTGCGATTGATGCAATAGTTTTTAGAGTTACGCTAACCCCATTCAAATCATCTATTGTATCTGTAAACCATAAAATTCTTTTGTTTCTATTTGATCTTTTTCCTACATATTTATCGAGGAGTTGATTTAACAACATTCTATCTTGAAATAAAAGTTTGAATGTAGATATAAATGGTATAGAAAGAAAAATTCCTGTAAAAGAGGCTGTTATTCTATTGATAAGTTTTAAAACATTTCCTTTTGATATGTCATTCTGAATTGATATAGCAATATTTTTAAATAGTTCGTCTGAAACTGAGGCAAGTTTATCATAGATAACTTCAAGTCTCTTTTCTATAGACATAGTTTCTTTTATAAAAATACTCTCTGAAAGTTCTATTAACAACTCCTTTATCTTGTCGCTTTTCTTTTTTCTTGTTTTAAATAAAAGCATTTTAATTTTATCTGAAAATGTTAATGATTTTCTTTCAAAAATTAGCTCATTAACATAAGATAAAACTGTCTGTGAAACTTTATCTGATTTAGTTTTAGAAAAATCATAAGCAATTTTATAGATTGAGAATGCTAAAGATTGATAATCATTATGTCTTCCATCTGCATAACTTTTTTTCCCCATCAAATTTGATAAAAATTCTTTATAGTTTACACCTTCGGCAACAGTATAAGTCTCACCTATAAAAAAACCAGCATGATCATCTGAACCTCCTGTAAAACTTTTTAACCATGGAGTATCAGACATTGGTTCTATTCTATATTTTTTATATAAATCCTCTATTTTTTCTGAACTCAAATGTTTTAGTACATTCATCCATACATTGTTGTTCATTTTATTTCTTGCACCATTTATTCCTTCAAAGGTGTCAAACATTAATATTAATTTTTCGAGATATTCAAGTTTAAGTTTATTATTTATTGAGAATGTTGCATGGGCTACACTGGAAATAATTTTTTCTTCCTTTATATATTCTCTTAAATCATAGATATTTGGTCTTAGTTTTTGGATTTCATTATATTGTTTTTCAGAAATATCATAAACCAAAAGATGTATTTTACATCCATTTTCAGGAAAATAAGTAGTCGCTTCCATACTAACAAAAACATCATCATATTTTTGTTTTAATAAAATAGCACCGTCAATTCGGTTGTGATCAGTTAAAGTTACAAAGTTCATTCCTCTATCTTTTGCTGTTTTATATACAAACTCAGGGTCTATATAGGACTCTTTTGCTCCGATTCTTTGTAAAAACCACAAACCACTCAGAAGGGTGCTCTGAATATTTTGAATGAACATGTAAATCTGCTTTTGCCATAAACTTATTCCTTTTTTTTAGTTTTTTTTATACTCAAACAATTCTTTAGTTAAGAATAAAATAAAACTGTTAAAAGAAAATATTTTTTTTGTTAAGATTGAATTAAAATTTAATGGCAATTTAATTAATTTATAGTTTATTTAGTTGTGTTGTATTGATATTCTTCATCATCAAAAATAGATATGTCTATTTCATTTTTTTTACAAAAACTTACTCATTCCCCATACAAAAACACTTGATTTTTTACTTAAATTTGAATATATTTGCAAAAATCTTTCTGATATTGTAGGAGAATAGATATGGCATTTAAGGAAGTTCCAAAACAGGTAAAGTTTCCAGAATTGGAAGAAGAAGTTTTAAAATTTTGGAAAGAAAATAAATTATTTGAAAAATCAGTTGAAAAAAATAAGGGTAGTAAGCAGTTCGTTTTTTATGATGGTCCTCCGTTTGCGACTGGGCTTCCTCATTATGGTCATATTCTACCAGGTACAATTAAGGACATAATACCTCGTTATCAGACTATGAAGGGAAAATTTGTTGAACGAAAATGGGGTTGGGATTGTCATGGGCTTCCAGTAGAAAATTTGATTGAAAAAGAGTTAAATTTAAATAGTAAAAAAGACATCCTTGAGTTTGGTATCGATAACTTTAACGAAGCGTGTCGAAATAGTGTTTTGAGATACACAAATGAATGGGAAAAGACCGTTGATAGAATGGGACGTTGGGTTGACTTTAAAAATTCGTATAGAACTATGGATTTACACTATATGGAGTCAATTTGGTGGGTTTTTAAGACTTTATGGGAAAAAGGATTAGTTTATGAAGGTTTTAAGATACTTCCATACTGTCCTAGATGTACGACTCCACTTTCAAACTTTGAGACAAATCAAGGTTATAAGGATACTCAAGACCCTGCAATTACAGTAGCATTCCAGATAAAAGGCGTTACTGACACATATATTTTGGCGTGGACTACAACGCCTTGGACATTGCCTTCAAATATGGGACTTGCTGTTGGTGAAGACCTTGAGTATGTTAAAATAGAAGATGATGGTAAGTTTTTTATACTCGCAGAAGATTTGTTGTCAAAATTATACAAAGATACGACAAAAATAAAAATTGTTGAAAAAATGAATGGAAAAAAACTCATTGGGCTAAATTATATTCCATTATTTCCATATTTTGCGCATCTTGAGAATGAAGGTGCTTTTAGAATTGTTCATGGTCATCATGTTTCTACTGATTCTGGTACTGGTGTTGTACATATTGCACCTGGTTTTGGTGAAGACGATGCTGAAATTGGTAAAAAAGAGGGTTTACCTGCTGTGTGTCCAATAGATGCTGAGGCAAAATTCACAGAAGAAGTTTATGATTACAAAGGCGTACAAGTAAAAAAAGCAGATAGAGACATCATAAAAAGACTCAAAGACGAAAAAAAACTAATTAAACACGATAGTTATTTGCATAGTTATCCGCATTGTTGGAGATGTGATGAGCCTTTGATTTATAAGGCAGTTTCAAGCTGGTTTGTGGATATTCAAAAAATAAAACAAACAATGATTGACTCAAATCAAAAAATAAATTGGGTGCCAGAGCATATAAAAGAAGGTAGATTTGGTAAATGGATAGAACAGGCTCGCGATTGGGCTATTAGTAGAAATCGATATTGGGGATGCCCTATACCTGTGTGGAAATGTGAAAAATGTGGAAAAACTCATTGCGTTGGAAGCATTTCAGAACTCGAAAAACTTAGTGGCAAGAAAGTAATTGATTTACATAAACATTATGTCGATGGGTTGAAACTAAAATGTCAATGTGGTGAGGAGATGGTTAGAGTCGAGGAAGTTTTGGACTGCTGGTTTGAATCTGGTGCTATGCCTTATGCTCAAAATCACTATCCTTTTGAAAATAAAGAAAAATTTGAAAAAACATACCCTGCTGATTTTATTGCAGAAGGACTTGATCAAACAAGAGGCTGGTTTTATACCCTCGTTGTTTTGGGAGCAGCACTTTTTGGTAAAAATCCTTTTGAGAATGTTGTTGTAAATGGGTTAGTTCTTGCCGAAGATGGTAGAAAAATGTCAAAAAGACTCAAAAACTACCCAGAAGTTGAATATATTTTCAATAAATACGGTGCAGATGCACTTAGATTATTCTTAATGAACTCAGCGGCTGTTAAAGCGGGTGATTTGTTATTTAGCGAGAATGGAGTTCAAGAAGTACTAAGAAGTTTCCATCTTCCTTTATGGAATTCTTATTCTTTTTTTGTAACTTATGCTAATGTTGATGGGTGGAATCCTGAAACAGATATTGCAAAAACTTATTCAAACCCACTTGATATATGGTTAAATAGTTTCACAGAACAACTTGTGGCTGATATGGATAATTCTTTTGCGACTTATGATTTTCACAAATCGATAAAATCTCTTTACAAATATATAGACGAACTTACAAATTGGTACATAAGGCGTTCGAGAAGAAGATTTTGGAAATCAGAAGATGATTCTGATAAAAAAGAGGCTTATTCTACACTTTACAATGCTTTGATTAAATTTTGTACAGTTGCAAGCCCAATTGCTCCATTTTTGACAGATTATATTTATAAGAGTCTCAAGTCAGATAAAATGCCAGAATCTGTTCATTTATGCAACTTTCCTGAAGAAAATAAGTCAATAAGAGACTTTGAACTCGAAAAAGAAATGAGTCTTGTACAAATAACAGTTGAGATGGCGAGAAGTCTTAGGGCAAAAGTTGGAATTAATTTGAGACGACCATTAAATGCTGTGTATTTGATTACAAAAAATGATGATGAACAAAACCTTCTTTTAAAAATGGAACAAATTATAAAAGAAGAATTAAATGTAAAATCTGTTGCCTACGAAAAAGAAGAAGAAAAACTTGTAAATCTTTCATGTAAGGCTAATTTTAGAGTGCTTGGTAAAAAAGTTGGCAAGGAAATGAAAGAAGCCGCTGAAATTATAACAAAATTTGGTGCAAAAGAAGTTCATTTACTCGAATCAGGACATAATGTTACAATTAATCTTAATGGTAAAGAATATATTCTCACAAAAGAAGATGTTTTGGTTGAACGAAAAGAAAAAGAAGGTTTAATGGTGTTAAATGAAGGCTCGCTAACAGTTGCACTTGATACAAAACTTACAGATGAGTTAATTGAAGAGGGTATTGCAAGAGAATTCATTAGGCACATCCAAAACTTGCGAAAAGATAAAAATCTTGAAGTAACAGACCGAATTACAGTTTTTTTTGATGCAGATGAACGAATCAGTAAAGCATTATCTAACTGGAATAAAATTATAAAAGAAGAAACTTTAGCATTAGAAATTACCCAAACTAAAGATGCGACAGTTGATGCTAATGTTGATGATGTTGATATTAAGATTGATTTGAAGAAAGTTTAAGAAATTTAGTTTAGAAAAGCGACATTTGCGAATGTTGCTTTTTTATATTTTTAGTAAAATATCACTAAATTTAAGGAATTATTCAGCATTATTTAGGTTTTAAAAGTAATTCTGCAAATTTTATAATAGATTCTTTAAGTAAGATATTGTTCTTTTCAAATAATTCATGAAAATATTTAGAATCAATGACTTCGATATAAATAGAAGATATTCCATTGTTGAAACTAGAAACATTATATTTCAATAAATTATAATTTTTTAAACATTCAAAATCAGATTTAATTGAATCGTATGTTTCTTTTCTAATTTCACAATTAAATTGAATATAATTTTCTTTTTTTATACTTCTTAGAACAAAATTAATACCAACAAATGTTGAATTATTAATAATATTTCTTATTTTATTAATAACTTCATCCTCATAATCTCTTTTATATCCCATTATTTTTTCCTCCTCTTTAAACATTTCTAAACGAGATTTTAATAAAAGTGCATCTTTATCATTTGGATCTATTATAAGACAATTATTTATATATTTTTTTGCTTCTTTAATATCACCTTTAATAAGATATAATTGTCCAATATTAAATAAATTGTTTTTATCAACAGGATTTAGCCGTTCGTATTTTATAAAGTATTCTTTTGCTAAATCATAATTTTTCATAGATGCATATGCTTTGCCTATATTTAAATAAACTTGATTTTCTATTTGTCCATAAAATTTTTGTAAAATATTGTTTAAGATTTCAAGAGACTCTTCATTCAGTCCAAGTTTAAAAAGTGTATAAGCTTTATTCATATAGGCTAACTGAAAATCGGGATAATTCTTAATGCAGATGGAATATAATTCTATTGCTTTATTATCTTCATTAATTGCTTCATAAGAATTAGCTAACATATAAATAAGAGGGGCATTTAATATATTGCTTGATTCTATAAAAGAAAAAAGAATTTGAATAGTTTTATTGTATTCACCAACAGAATAATAAGTATCAGCAATTTCACTAATTAATTCTGGATTATTGTATTCATAATAATAAGTATTCTCAATATAATCTATTACTTCTTGATTATTAGAATTTTCAATTTTATTAATTAAATCAAATGCTTCTTCAAACATTCCAAAATCTTTTAATAGTCTTAATCTTTCTGTTATTGTTTCATCATTAGAAAATAAAATATCTTTTTTTGTTTTAAAATCTTTACTTAATACATCAAGAATATTTTTAAAGGATTGAAAACGATGCTTTTTATCTTTACTTACCATTTTATTTAAAAGTAAAAAAAGTTTACTGTTATTTTTTTTGTCTTCTATAGCATTCTCAAAATCTTTTTCATTCTCAAATTTTTTCTTATTGAGCAATTGAATAAATACGACTCCTAATGAATAAATATCGCTAATTTCACATAAATCTAAATTTTTATTAACCTCAGGAGCTTTGTAAAAATCCTCTCTGGTAAAGTTTGTTATTGCACTTAATCCGAAATCAACAATTTTAGGAGAACAATCACTATTAATTAATATATTCTTTAATGTCAAATCCCCATGACATCTTATATTATTTTCATAAGCATATGATAATGCATGCGATATTTGAAATAGTAATAATAAAATAAAATCATCTGTTAAAATTGTTGGTTGATGTTTAATTAATTTTTCTAAATTATTTATAGATTCTGATTTTATTTGATAAGGAGAGACATATTCCATAATAATATATGGCATATTTTCTAATATTTTATATGAATAAATTTTAACAATATTGGGATGATTTTTCAACTTATTAAGTATTAGAGCTTCTTTTTTGAATGATTCAAGTATTGAGTTATAATCTTTATGTGGTATATTTTTTAAACATTTTATAGCAATACTTTTCTCATATCGAGTTTTAGGAAAATATTTATATAAACCAACATCCCCAAAAGAACCATCATCTCCAATTTTTTTTATAAATTGAGCAGTATCAATTAATGACCTGAATGTTTTTTCTTGTTGCATTTTTACTCCTAAATAACAAAATATTAAAAAATTGAAATGAAATTCTATATACAAATGCAATACTTATTTATTTTTCCCTATATTCTTTGGATTATTTTTATCTTTGCATTTCTATTATAAGTGATAAAATAATATTAATCAAATTTTATAGATTTAAAAAAAATAAATAAAAAATAAAAGGAAAACAAATGGCATCAGATAAAAGTCTTGTTGAATTCATAGTTGAACAA
>MIAN01000128.1 GCA_001829125.1 Spirochaetes bacterium GWB1_27_13
GATAAATAGTCATGATTCCAAACATTTTGGAGCATTTTATCAAAAATCAGAAACTTATAATCGAACTGATATTGACAATAAAGATTTAAGTACTTTAAATAGTGCGAAACTATATGCTGACAAAGGTATTTTTTTAACAGGCAATGATGATTTAAATACAATAAAAACACCAGGAAATTATAGAGGTTATTCTAATAATACAACAACAAATCACTCTCCTGCTTTATACAACTACTATTTGACTGTATATTACAATGATAAAAGAGATGGTGGGGATTACATTACTCAAGAAATCACTTTTGATAACGGAAGCAAACATACTCGCGTTTCAAATAATTTAGGAGTATTCTCTACTGACAGTGCAAGTAATTTCGGATGGGAAAAAGTAGCAAAAGAAACTTTTGTAGATGCAAAGATAAACGACAATATTTTGGTTGGAGAAATTAAAATCTTGGCTGGTATTCCTTCAAATATATCAAATAAGTATTTGTTATGTGATGGTTCTGCTGTTAAAAGAACTGATTATCCTGACTTATTCAGTGTTATTAGTATCACTTGGGGTGCAGGTGATTCAATAACAACTTTCAATTTACCAGACTTGCGAGGTATGTTTTTGAGAGGTTCAGGATCACAAACGATTTTTTCAAAAGTCTATAATGGTGGAAATATTGGAGATCCTTCAAAAGATTTTGCTTCAGTAGAAAAAGATGGAGATAATGATTTTCAAGATTATTCTACTGGCGATAGAATTTACGCTATAACATCATTAAAGCAAGGTGGTGGAGAAACAAAACCTGTCTCTAAGACAGTTGCATATTATATAAAAGCGAAAAAGTAGGAGAAAAGACATGGCTTTATTAAAAACAATTGAAACAACATCAGGATTTAATGCTCTGTATTGGACTATAAAATCATTTAATTTGATAAAAGATTGTAATAATCGAATAATCACTGTCTCCGTCGATGGATATAAAGACGAAGAGGCTAGAATAAATAAAAAAACTTCAATTGAAACAAAATCTTTTAAATTCACGTTTGAAGAAAATGAAATTACAAAAAAATTTAATAATCTTAATCTAATCTACTCAAATTTCAATAATGAAAAATCGTTGGGCATATCTGGATATTTATTATTACAAGATAATATTAATTTAGACATAAATACAATCAAAACTATTTTGTTAAGTTTCATTTATGAAGAATTGAAAAAAATAGATATTTTTAAAGAAAGTATAGACCTTTTGTAATTTTTTATAAAAAAATCAGTTTTTCTAAAAAACTGTGATATATTTATATTTTTAACGAAACCATGGAGGGTTTTATGATTCAAGACAAGGATGTCTTAAAAAATTTAAAATGTAAGCCACCAATGCCTTACATTGGCGGTAAAACGAAACTTTCAAAGCAAATTATTGCACATTTTCCAGAACAAAATATTGCTTTAAAAAAAAGGAAAAATCAGTATTTTGTTGTTCCTTTTTTTGGAGCTGGGGGGCTTTTTGTTGAAAACGAACGATGGGCAAATTGTGAAGTCATCAATGATAGAAATGACGACATAGCAAATTTATTTATAGTAATACAAAATCATCCAGAAGAGTTTTGTAAAACTTTAGAAAAAATGCCAAATTCAGAAACAATATTTAATCGTTATTTAAACACTGATAAAATGTTTTTAACTGATATTCAAAAAGCAGTAAAAACTTACTATCTTCATTGTCACAGTTTTTCAGCGAACACAAAGTTTTATTCCCCAAAACCAAGAAGTCGTGAAAACGCAATCGAGAACATTATGAAAGTGTCAAAAAGACTTGAAACCGTTTCTATTATGAATCAAGATTTTGCAGAAATAATTAAACGTTTTGATAGAGAAAATGTATTTTTATATCTTGACCCACCGTACTACGAAAAAGAATATTTATATCAAGAAAAATTCTCTAAAAAAAGACATGAAGAATTAAGAGATTTATTAAAAACTTTCAAAGGACAGTTTTGTCTTTCATACAACAATGTACCAGAAATAAAAGAATTATATAAAGAGTTCAAAATAATCAAACTTGAAACAACTTATAGTTGTTTTCAGAAAACGCAACAAGAGACAACAGAATTACTAATTAAGAATTATTAGACTAAAAGATGGCTGTCTTTTTTAGACAGCCATCTTTTTTGATAAATTTCTTTTACTTCTTTTTTTTAAAAAATAGTTGTATTTTTTTTCGAGATATTCATATCTTTTTTCGCTCTCTTTAAATTTTTCTAATTTTTCAATCAATGTTTCAAATATTTTTTTTTGTTCCATAAAAAACTCCTATTTATTTTAGTTACTTTCTTATAATGAAAGTAATAGAAATCAGGCTGTATAAAAGACTGCCATTTTTTTTTGTTCTTCATTTATTTCGTTTCTCAATTTTGTAGCGTCTTTTTTATCATAAAAAGATTTAATCAAATATCCATCATAAAAAACTTGATATTGTGTAAAAAATCCTTTTTTAGTTTTAATTGTAGGCTTTTTCATTTAAAATCTCCTGTTATTTAGTTTATTCATTATACAGACACAATAACGCTGTCGCATAGGAAAGTCAATCTAAATAATAATAAATTTTAAAGATTTTTTTTAATATTTTATTTAATTTAAAGATATTTTTGTAAAAAAATACTGTAATAGACTTTTAAGAGTTTATTTTAAATAAAATAATAAAATATTAAAATATTTGACAAAAAAGTATTGATAAAATCAAAATAATAGGAGTTTGATATGACACAAAGACAAAAAGAATTAGTAAAACAATGAATTTGATAATAAAGTTTTTTAAATAGATAAAAAAGAATTAGATTTTATTGCTACTTTTTTAAAAAAAACTTTCGATGTTCCTTCACAAGAAAATCTCACATGGATGTGTTATATGAGCCCTACATCCGATATGATGGCAAGGTTCGCCAGATTTTAATTCAATATATTCAATCAAATTTTGATTTGTCTCTATCATTTTTGTCTCCTAATTTTTATGCAAAATTATTTTAGTATGCTATGCAATACTATTATGTTATTATTATTACAAAACCCAATTTGAATATTTCTATTAACTTTACATTCATGGGGACAAAGAATACAATTTTCGTATTCACTAAAATTTTCTTTTATTTCCAAGATTATATCCTAATAAATTGATTTTTGAGTTTAAATAAATTTTAAAAATATTTGAGGATGTATTGTCTACAAATTAATCACAGGAAACAAGGTGTATCTCCTGATAAATTACTCAGTTTTATTTTTTGTCAATCTAACTAGGAAAATTTAGCACACCCGTTAAACGATAGCAGGCGATGGCACAAAGACACAGAGAAAAAGAGTTTTGGAGAGTTTTTTTCATTCTTAACTCTGTGTTCTCCGTGTACTTTGTGAGAGATTTATCTTTTTACTATTAGCGTAATCTGTGTCAATCTATCTTAATCTGATAAAATCTGTATTATATTTTTCTAATAATTAATGCTGCATTTGTACCGCCAAAACCAAAAGAGTTAGAAAGAATTAGTTTTGGTGCAAAATCAATTTTTTTATTGAAGACATTGATTTTAGATGTCATTTCATCACCTTGTACAAAGTTAATATTTGGTGCTAAGAATTTATCTTTAATCATAATTAAACTATAAATTACTTCACTCGCCCCAGCCATCCAACATTCGTGACCAGTCATAGACTTTGTTGAAGAAACATAAGGAGTTCCACCAAAAACATTGTAAATACCAGTTGCTTCCATAGCATCGCCTCTTGGTGTACTTGTTGCGTGTGCATTGATGTATTCTATATCGCTTGCATTAACGCCACCTCTTTTTAGTACTTTTTCCATAACGAGTTGAGCTCCAACGCCGTTTGGAGCAGACATATCATCTCCATCAGCACTAAAAGAATAAGATACAATTTCACCATAAATTTTTGCTTTTCTTGCTAAAGCTAAATCCATTCTTTCAAGTATAACACAAGCTGCACCACCAGAAGGTACAAGTCCATCTCTTTCTTTATCAAAAGGTTTACTTGCTTTAAGTGGGTTTGCAATATTTGTAGAAAAAGCATTTAAAGCATCAAAACTTGCCATAACGTGCCAATTTATTTCTTGAGCTCCACCAGCAATAACTCTTTCTTGATGACCGTTTCTAATCAAATCAGAAGCCTGTCCAATAGCATGAGCCCCAGATGCACAAGCCCCAGCCACAGACCAGTTAGCACCCCTTGTTCTAAAAATAGTACTTAAGTTCATACTAACAGTTGAGTTCATTATTTGAAAGATATATCCAGAACCAAGACTTTTAGTCTCTTTTGTTTCCATTAATTCTTTTGCCATTTCTATATTTGGTTGTGAAACAGAATCATGCCCAAAAATAATGCCAGTTTCAGGGTTATTGAGTAAATCATCAGTAAGACCAGAATCTTTTATTGCTTGTTCTGTAGAAGCATAAGCCCATACAGTAGATAAAGACATTGTTTTTCTTTTTTTTCTATCAAGATAATTTTTTGGATCAAAATTTTTTATAGTACCTGTAAGTGGGCTTCTAAAGCCTAAAGTTTGTCTTTCAGGATCAATTTCATAACCGGGGATTCCATTTTGTAAAGAATGACTTACCGCATCAATATCATTCCCAAGACATGAAATAATACCTATACCTGTCACAACTACTCTATTTTTGTAGTCACTCATAAAAACCTCGCTTTGTTTAAATTTTAAGATAAATATATTTAAATTATACAAAATATCAAGAAAAATAGCAACAGATTTTTATAACAAAGATTATATAGATTATCATAAATTACACTGCTTGATATAAAAAAAGTATAATCAGTGTAATCAGTCTTAATCCGTGCTAATCTGTGTTATTACATCTTACTTGATAAAATAATTTTTTTTGCTCTTTTGTAAAAATCTTTTCTTAATTCTATAATTTTATTTTTTATTTCTTTTTCTTTATTTGGATTATTATTTTCATTATAGACTAAATTAATTGATTTTTCTTTTTCGGAATAATTTTCTAATAAATTCCATAATAAATTTTCAGAATTAACATCAAGGTATTTGCTTATTTTAGTCCAAAATCTTTCGTAAAAGTCTGGGTTTTCTATATTTATAGATATAGTATCTTGAGTTTTTTCTTCTTTTTGATCTTTATCAGAACTATAAATCGTTTTTAATTTAATTATTTGGGCAATTAAATTATTTATATCAATTTCAATATCTATATTATTGTCCTGTTTAATAATTAATTTATTTACTTTGGATGAAATAGAATCTATTTTAGATATTAAGATTAATTCAGTGATTGAAGACAATTTTATAAGTTTTAAATCATTTTCTGAAATATTTTTATAATATAGAGCCTGTTCAGTGAGTTTTATTAGATTAACTTCTTGAAATGAGCCATCTTTTCTTTTAATTTTAATTATTGAATATTCATTTTGGTTTACAGAAGCAATCAAATATTCAATAGAATTTATTGAAAATTCAAAAATTTGATTATTAACATTTATTACGATCTTATTTTTATTTATATTTATTAAATTACCTTTAAATATTCTTCCATCTTTTAATAGGATATTTTCACTATATAAACAATTTAAAGAAAATAAAGCTAAAAAAAAATAAAAAGTCTTTCTTAAAAAACACATCAATTAAACCTTAAAAAATTTTCATTTCTTATCTGAATTTTTATCAATATTCTTTTTTATATTTTTTATTTCGTTATTAAAAAGCAAATAAAGACCAACTAAAATTACCATAAAAGGTAAAAGTAGAAGTAGAAAGTATCTAAATTTAAAATTTATTATACCTGTTGTAAAGAATAGTAATACAATAGACAGAAAAAGAAAAAATATTGCAGGTACTATTATTCTTGGGTCTCTTTTAGGTGTAAAAATATAATAAGTTATGAGACCAAGCGCTGGAAAAATACCAATAACAGGCCATACTTTTATTAAAGAGCCATAATTGGGATTAAAAAAGAAAATATAAACTAAAAAGAATAAACATCCTGTCAAAAAAGTAATGCCGGGTATCAAAAAACTTCTTCTTTTTTTCTTTCTAAAGCCTCTTACTGTAAAATCAATAGCAGGTAAAATTAATAAAAATAATGCAATATAAATAATTTTAAATTGTTCTAAGAATAATAATTTAAACAAGATTATAAGCCCAACTGTAAAAATATAAAAACCTATAATTTTAGATGTTTTAATATTAAATAAATTTTTCATTTCATAACTCACAAGTAGAATAATTTCTTAATTGATTAAATACTAAAATACATAATGTGTCAACATAAATTTTGATTTAAGTTTAATTTCATTTTCTAAAAATAGTATATCTAATAGTATATCTCATTTTAATATTAATACAGGATTTTTTTAATTAAAAATTATTTTTTCTAAATTTTTCGTATTCAATTATGGCACTTTCTAATTCTTTATAAGAAAGTATTTGGTTTAATTTTTCTCTAAGTCTTTTAACTTCAGGAAAACCTTTTAAATAGCCTGCAAAATATTTTCTAAATTCAATTATACCTTTTTGTTCACCAATGTAATCAACTAATCCTTTGCAATGTGTTAATAAAACTTGAATTCTTTGTTCTAAACAAGGTTGGATGTATGTTTTTCCTTCTAAAATGGCTATTATTTCTTCCACTAAAAACGGATTGTTAATCAAACCTCTCGCAAGCATAATGCCATCGCAATTAGTTTCGTCAAACATTTTTTTTGCATCACCTGCAGTAAAAATATCACCATTCCCAATGACAGGTATAGAACTTTTTTGTTTAAGAATCTTTATATGTTCCCAATTTGCTTTACCACCAAAAAGCATAGATTTGGTTCGTGGATGAAGGGTAATTAGATTAGCCCCAGCTTGTAAAGCAGAATCAAAAATTTCCATAAAATTTATAGATTGGTTATCCCAACCACTTCTTATCTTTAGAGTAACAGGTTTATCTGTATTTTGTTTTAATATAGAAATGATTTTATATATTTCTTCAGGTTTTCTTAAAAGAGATGCACCACTATCAGATTTAATTATTTTTTTTACGGAGCAACCACAATTTATATCAACCAAATCAAACTTAAAATCTTTAATTTTTAGAAAAGCAAGTAAAATTCTTTGGGCATTTGCTCCAAAAAGTTGTACGCCAAGAGGTTCATCGTAAGAATAAGAATCTAATAGTTTGACAGATTTATTAAAACTATAATTTAATCCTTCTGCTGAAATCATTTCTGCATAAGCAATTGCAGCACCTTGTGTTCTATAAAGAAGCCTTGTAGGGAGATTTGTGTAGCCAGCAAGAGGAGCAATAAAAATATTTGATTTTAATTGTAAACTGCCAATTTTTATAGGTTTTAAATACATAAAATTAAAAAAACAAATTATAAATAAAATTTAGAACAAAAGGGGCTAAAACCCCTTGTTCTATCAAATTAAATCTCATCTAAGGTAATATTAAATGCTTTTAAGCTATTTTGAAGCAATATTTCGCTCATTTCTTCAATATCCATATTTTTTATTTCTGCAAGAAATTTTGCAGTCTCAATAATATAAGCAGGTTGATTTCTTTTACCTCTATAAGTATGAGGTGTTAAAAAAGGACTGTCAGTTTCTATTAAAATATGCTCAATAGGAATAGCTCTTGCAACATCATGTAAGTTTTTTGCATTTCTATAAGTAAGATTTCCTGCAAATGAAATGTATAAACCAAGATTTATCATATCTTTTGCATATTGAATATTCTCACTAAAACAATGCAAAATTCCTCCAGCACTTGAAAGTTTTGATTTTAATATATTTTTAGTATCTTCTCCTGCTTCTCTATTGTGAATTACAACAGGTAAGTTACGGTTTGATGCTATTTCAAGTTGTTTAATAAAGAATTCAACTTGAGCATTTCTATCACCATATTTATGATAATAATCAAGCCCTATTTCTCCAACACCAACAACTTTTGGATAAGAGAGACCCTCTTCAAGTTTAGCTTCCCAATCTCTTCCTGGGTTAATTACTTCTGAAGGGCTTAAACCTATTGTATGAAAAACATTTGGTAAATGTTTAGTATTTTTATAGCAAGTGAAAAAATCCATTAAATTTGTAGCTATGTTAGCAAGTCCAACAATACCTTTTCTTTTTGCTTCGTCAACAACTCTAATTTGATTTATTGGGTCTTCGTATAATAGAGCTAAATGGCAGTGTGTATCGAATAATTTCATCACGAATATCCTTATTAATTTATGATTATTTTTTAAACAAAAAATAAGACTTATAAAACAGTATAATGAATTTAACATTATAAAATGCAAAAGTCAATAATATTCGATTTTATTTTAATTGGATGTCAGAAAATAAACCAATATCTTGCCATAAAATTATATCATTTTGATTTCTTTTAACGGCTCTTAAGCTTCCATCTTTTGATACGACAAATGCTAATGAATTCTCGTAACTGTAACAAAACCTAAAAGCTGCTCTGTGTCTTGTACCATAAGAATCTATCGATATATAACTTCCCAAATTACCATCGCAGTCATTAGCAATTTTAATTAAATCTGGAATATTAGTTTTTACAATTATTTCACAACCAAAACCAAGAAGTTTAAGGTTTTCTGTAATAATAACAGCTCCGTCAACTTCAGAAAGTGAAGATAAAAATTTAATTGCATCAGAAAGTTCTTGTTCAATTTTTTTTAATTTATCATTAAGAAACATATATTCGTGAAATAACTCCGAATAAGCTTCTTTTTCTTCAATTTCTTCTGTAAATACTAATTCAAAAAGTTTATAATTTAAAAAATTTTTATTTACTAAGATTTTCCACACTTTATCATAATGACAAGGATATTTAATTAAAACCCTTTCTTTTAATCTAATATCATCATTTGTGAAATCTTTTGGGACAACAATTATAGTTCCGCCTTGAAATTTTTCTTTTATATCAAAAACTAATCGTTCAAAAAAAATTTGGATATTTTTTTTAAAGTCATCAATCATGGAATTGTCTTTTTCAAAATCATTACTTTTGATTTTTGTAATAATTTCTTTACAAAGCATCTCTTTAGAATGTTTAAAAAAATCTGCTATTATTCCATAATTAAAAATGCCAGACACTGGCTTAAAATATTTTCCTTGTCTCAGATCAAGGACTGTAACACCAGCACAAGAAATAGTTAAATTCCCAGGCTCACTGGATAAAATGGTAAAAAAACTTGGAGGTAAAAAAGAACTGCCTCCATCACCTTTTATAAAATGTGTCCATGAAGAGCCAATGTCAATTAGTCCCCAAATTTTTAACTCATCGTTTTTTTCGGATTCAACGCCAATTAAAACGCTTGTTGGATCAGTGGCAGGAGCTAATCTAAAAATTTCTGTTAAACTAAAATCTCTACTTTTGGTGAATACAATTGTTTCATAATTAGATTTGATTTTTTCACTGTCCTTTGGGCAATAAATTAAACTAAATCTTACTCGCCTTGATTCCTCAGTCATAAAGCTTGAATGATAAGCTATTTCCAAAAGGTTTTTTAAAATTTTATCTTCTGGAAGTTCATCAATGAACTCTGATATTATTTTATTTTTTTGCCATAAATCTTTAATTATTTCTACAATATCAGAAGGATATTTAAACATTTTTTTCCCTATAAACACGAATTAAGACAGATTGACACAGATTACGCTTTTATTATATTCAATCTGTTATTTTTTTTACCTATAAGACGGATTTACATTGATTAAAACATATTACGCTTATTTGTTATCTAATCGGTGTTTTTTTCTATTTTATTTACTATTTATAACACAAATTTTTACTGATTATTGGTTATTTTGGGATTATAAAAAAAATTATATCTTCCATCTGGTTTTTCTTGCATTTTTATTCCATCTGAAAAAGATATTTTTTTATTGTCCTCATCACCAGAAATTAATATTAGGTCTACATCGGAGTTTTGTTTGGTAAAATTTAGAGCTTCTTCTTCTCCCATGACAAATAATGCAGTAGAAAGAGCATCACATTTTGTGGTATCTTTTGTAATAACAGTCACAGAGTGAACTCCTTTATTGGAAGGGTAGCCAGTTTTTGGATCAAAAATATGATGATACCTTTTACCATCCTCACTAATAAAAAATCGCTCATAATCACCAGATGTAACAATACTACAATCTTCTAACTCTATCTCACCAATTATTTGGCTATCATTATAAGGGTTTGCAATACCAATTTTCCATTTTCTTTCACCTGCAAACTTGCCTCCTATACGCAAGTCTCCACTTCCATTTATAAGAAAATCAACAATTTCACAAGATGTCAAATATTTTGAAATTTCAGTAACCATTCTACCTTGACCTATGCCTCCAAGGTCTAAAGAAATATTGTTTTTTAATACTACTTCTTTATCATTAATTAAAATGTTTTTATATCCAGTTTTTTTTAAACTTTCTTTAATAGAAGAATCTTTAGGCACAATATTATTCCCACTTTCAAAACCCCATAGATTTATAATCTCATATAAAGAAGGATCAAACGAACCATTAGTTTTTTCTGCATAAAAAATAGACTCTTTTATTAAGCTTAAGGTAAAATCATCATTTATAACTAATTTTCTATTTTTATTTAAATTATCTATAAAATTATTTTGTACTCTTGTACTTATTTTTGCATCGAGTTCTTTTGCTATTACAAAACATTGATCCATTATTTTTTGAGCATTTTTACTATCTTTTGAGAAAAAAATAATTGTTAAATCAGACCCCATTGCATAACCACTTTTTACATACTTTTTGTAAGTATCACTATAACAATTAGAAAAAATTAAAATTAACAGAAAAAACAAAAATATATTTCTAAATTTCAACATTTAAACTTTACCGTTCCTTCTCTAACAATTTTATAACATTTTCCATCAAAATCAACGATAGTTGATGCTACACTTGCTTTAAAATCAAAATCACAAACAATTAAACTAACTTTATTCTTAAAATCAGAAATAATTTGGTTAATATTGTTTAAAGGAGGTGATCCACTAAAATTTACACTTGTAGAAATTAGAGGCTCTCCAACTTTATCTATTATTTTTGTCAAAACATCCCAATCTGGTAATCTAACGCCTATTTTTTTGTTATTATTGTTTTTTAATAGAAAAGTTACAGGTCCAGCCCAATTTTTTTGTAGAATATCGATATAATCTTTGGTATCAATATCAAAATAAGCTAAATCATCTATTTTTGATATAAGATTTAAGAATGGTTTTTCGTCACGCATTTTTATTTCTCGTAAAATAGATTCATTTTTTTGTGAACATAAAAAACCATAAATTGTATCAGATGGCATTATGATTATTTTATCTTCCTTAATATAGTCACTAATTTTTTGGATAATTTCTTCTTCATAAAAAGATTTTTTTATTTCAATAAGTTCAGTCATTTTTTGTACCACCAAGTATTACTAATACCAAAAAAAATCCAAAAAATATATAAAAAATTACACTAACAATTATTCTTATTGCAGAAACTTGTTGATTAATGTTGTTTTTATTCTGATACTCAGCCAATAGTTTGTTAATTTTTTCATCTGTTTTAAAATTATTTTCATTTAGTACTAAACTATCTGAAGAAGCATCGATTATTTTTACAATTTGAGTATTTTCTTCATCTTCTGTAAATCCAAGTTTAGCTGCTAATTCTTTATAAGCTTTTGGGTTATTTTTTAGGTATTTTATATAATTTGCTTGTTCTTCTTTTTGTTTAAGAAGTAAAGATTTATAAAATAAAAGTTTTTCCTTTTCTTTTTGAATTGTTATATTTTCAATAATACCATTATCACCAAGTATTATCTGATAAGCAATAAAACTCGAAATTGCAATAAAAATTATTAATAAAATTTTTTTCATATTATACCATAAAATAACAGAGATTTAGACAGATTATTACTAATTAACACTGATTACACCATTTTTATATCAAACCAACGTAATTTGTGTCAATCTGAGATAATCCATGCTAATCAGTGTTATAGCATTTATACACTATTACAGAATTACCAACACCTTTTAACAAGGCTTGCTGTTTCTCATAATTATAATCGTTTTCTTCTATAATATCTTTAATTTTATTTGAATTATAAATACTTTCTGTAAGCCAGATTTCATTTGCAGCGGCAAGCCCTTGTACTCTTGCTGCAATATTTACAGATTGTCCAAAATAATCAAGTCTTTCGTCTGCATTCACAACTAAAGCAGAGCCTTCATTTAAACCTATTTTTAAACCAACTTCTTGTTGACCTTCTTTTAACCATTCTTCATTGATATTTTTGATGTTATTCATCATATCGATTGCCGATAAAAGTCCGTCCTTTGGGTTAGAAAAAGTTGCCATAATAGCATCTCCCATAGTTTTTACAATTGCCCCAGAGTGTTTTCTAACAGAATCAGAAAGAATTTTAAAATGGTGTTGAACAAGATTGTAAGCTCTAATATCACCAGCTTTTTCGTACATCTCAGTAGAACCTTTTAGATCAGTAAACATTATTGTAAGACTGCGAACATTTAGTTTTAAATCTTTAGATAAACTCTGAATTCTAAATAATTCTCTAAAACTTTGGTTATTTAGTAACATTTTGCCAGTTAAGAAGTTAATTTTCTCATTTGGGTTATTTTTTATAATCTCATAAATACCTTCTTCTATTTTAAAAGCTAAAATAGACATTATTGATTTTCCTCTATTATGAATATAAACTTTTGTTTTTCCAGATTGAATATTTATCTTATTTGGAGAAAATCCATTATTCAATAAATCAATTTCAACAATTTGAGGTAATTCTGCTTGTTTATTATCTGTATAAATATAAAAATTAGAATGAGCTTCAATACTTATAAATCTATACATAGAATTTGGCTGAGTTTCAGTAATTATTATAGCATCTTCATCTGGTTGTACAATAAAAAAGCCAATCATTGATTTTTCACGATAATCTCTTAATTCTTTAGCTTGGATATAATTTTTTGAAAAATAATAATTAATAAAATTATTCAAATCAACATAAGGATTTATTTGTAAATCTTTTATCGAAGAATTAATAGTAAAGGCTACTTCTACTTGATCATCAATTTCCATACTCACATCTATATCGCAAGTAGAGCAATGAAAAGTTTCTCCTTTTATATTATTGAGATTGGTTACAGAATGTTCAATCCCTCCACAAGCAGGACAAATAAGATTCCAGCTAAAATCAAAAAGACCTATTTTAACACTATGAACAAATATATCAATGATAAAATTAGTATCAAAATTATAAATTTGTGCAAATTTAAGTGGATTTATCCTAAATAAGTCCCATTTATCCAATGATTTTATTATTTCGCTAAATTTATTTACTGTTTGTTTATCCAAAATATCAAATTTTAACAAAGTATTTAATTTTTGGTCAAAAACTGTTTCATTCATATTATTCCTCCAACAAATTATAACACGGATTTCCACAGATTATCACAGATTAAAACTGATGACACTGATTTTACTATTAGTAAAAATAAATAATCTTTATAGAAGAAAAGATTAATTTAATTCAAACCAATATAATCCGTGTTATTCTATAAAAATTTGTTTAAATCCGTGCTATAATTTAACGAAATAAATTAAAAAGTCAATAAGAATTAAAAAAAATGAAAATATTGCTGATAAATGAGGATACTAAAAAGATTCTTTAT
>MIAN01000129.1 GCA_001829125.1 Spirochaetes bacterium GWB1_27_13
ATTAATAATACCTCGAAAAATTTATATTCATAATGATACCTATTCCCATGTAGCAAGTCATCAAAAACGAGCCTCCATAAGATAAAAAAGGCAGAGGGATACCAGTAATTGGCATAATACCAACGCACATTCCCATATTTTGAATTATATGAAACAAATACATTGTAAGTAAACCTGTTACTGTGTAAACGCTCCAATAATCTCTGGCATAAAGAATTATTCTTACACCACGATAAAAAATTAAAAAATATAAAATTAAAACTATTATGCTACCCAAAAAACCAGACTCTTCTGCGATAACTGGGTAAATAAAATCAGTTGCTTGCTCTGGAAGGAAAAATTTTTGAGCCTGCTCGCCTTTTTGCCAACCTTTTCCAAAGAGTCCACCATTGCCAATTGTTGTCATAGATTGAATTATATGATAACCACTTCCTTTTGCATCAACATAAGGATTAAAAAATATCAAGAGTCTATCTTTTTGATATGGTTTCAAAAATTTATTTACTGGGTAAGAAAGTGTCAACCCTATTAAAAAAACAGAACATATAAAAATATACCAAAAGAAAAATATTTTGAATTTTTGACTTATTCCTTTTAATATATCAAAATAAACGAGTAAAGAAATACCGAGAGTTAAAATTAGAGTTAAAAACAATATTGCTATATATCGTGGATTAACCAAAAGGCTTAATATTTCGTTTTCGTTATTGTAGAATAAGTGATTTATCGTAGTTAATACAGGGATAGAAGATGTAACTAGAACTAATAACAGTGTGTAAAGTAAAAATTTTCTACTTACTCCAGCAACATAAGAAATAGCAATTAAAACTGGAAAATATACTAAAGATGTACCAAGGTCTGGCTGGAGCATAATAAGTCCAACAGGAAATAACCCAAGAATACAGGCTTTTAGATAAATTTTTATATCTTTTAATTCGTCCTTTGATCTTTGAGAAAAATAATAGGCAAGTAATGAGATTGTGGCTATTTTCATAAATTCTGAAAACTGTATAGAGACTCCCCCCAAATTCATTCTTCTCTGTCCCATAACCTCTGGAAAGAATAAAGTTAAACCTAAACCAACAAGACAAATTATATAAAAACCAAGTGAGTAGTTTTGAAAATTTCTAGTAGGAAAAAATAATATTACAAAAAATAAAACTAAGCTTACAATAAGAAATGAAATTTGTTTTAAATATTCTAATTTTAAATCATTAGATTTATTTATATTTGCAGAATAAATAAACATTATACCGATGATAGTAAGAAAAATAACTGAAAGAAACAAAATATAGTCAAAACCAACGATAAATCTATTTGACTTCATCTCACACCTTTTTTATAAATATTAAAATTTGAGTTTATTTTATAAATTATTTCTTTAGTTTTTACAAGATTTTTTGGTAAAATAATTAAATAATCCAAATTTGGATTTAAAATAAATTATTCATTTCATTATATAATTTTTAAAAAAAGATTGACCATTTAACACATTTTAAGTATATATTAATTTATAAATATATGCTCATTTAATTATACTAATAGTTTACAAATTTATACTATATAATAATTATTAATAAGGTAGAAAAAATGATATTAGACATTGTGACTTTAAATGACCAAATGCTTCATTCAAAATCCGAAGAAGTAAAAGAAATAGATACAGAAATTGTAAAACTCGTTAAGGATATGTATGACACAATGGAACTTGCCAAAGGTGTTGGGCTTTCTGCTGTACAGGTTGGAGTTTTAAAACGAATTTTTGTTACTGATGTCCCACAAAAAGGCGGGAAATTAGTTGTTATAAATCCAGTAATCAAAGACTTGTCAGAAAAACGAAGAGTTTATGAAGAAGGTTGCCTTTCTATACCTGGCATTTCTGGAGATATAGAAAGACCAGATACTGTTGTTATAGAATTTTTGGATATAAGAGGTAAATTACAAAGAGTACATGCAAATAGCTTACTTGCTACTTGTATTCAACACGAATTTGACCATCTTAACGGGATATTGTTCATAGATAAACTTGATCCAGAAATAAAACTAAAAAAAATAAACGAATACAGGAAACAACACAGATTATGAGAATAATTTTTCTTGGAACACCTCAAATTGCAGTAGATACATTTAATGCTGTATGCCAAAAAAATCAAATTGTAGCAGTAGTAACCCAACCAGACAAACCTCACGGCAGATCAAAAACTCTTTTGCCTTCACCTATTGCTCTTGCAGCAGAACAAAAAAATATTCCTATTTACAAATCTGATAAAACAGATGCTCCTTTAATAGAAGAATTAAAAAAATATGATGCAGACATATTTTTGGTTTTTGCTTATGGTGTGATTTTAAAAAAGGATTTTTTTAATATAACAAAATTTGGTGGAATAAACATTCATCCTTCACTTCTACCAAAACTTAGAGGTCCGTCTCCGATTCAAACTGCAATTTTACAAGGAGAGACTAAATCTGGCATTACTGTTCAGACTATAAAACTAAAAGTTGATAGTGGAGATATTCTTTATCAGAATGAATTTGAAATTCTACCTGAAGAGGACTATAATTCTATCGAAAAAAAAATTGCCACACTATCTGCTTTCTTTATAAATGAAGTTTTGTATAAATTTGAAAATAATCAAATAAAACCTATTCCACAAAAAGATAATGATGCGACTTTTTGTAAACTTTACAATAAAGAAGATGGTTTAATTGACTGGAATTTTTGTGGAAAAGATGTTATAAATAAAATCCGTGCTTTTGTAGAATGGCCAACTTCATATAGTTTCATAGATGGCAAAAAAGTAAGTATTTTTAGTGCAAAAATAAACGACAAATTAAATTTTAGTGACTTTACAGATATTGAGAATGGTAAAATAGTTTTTGCTGATTTAAAAAATGGTATTGTTGTTAAAACTAAAGATTGTTTAATTAATCTTTTAATGTTACAACAAGAAGGTAAAAAAGTCTTGGCTTACAAAGATTTTTTGAATGGTTTTAGAGATTTAAATACAAAAAAATTTAGTGATTTAGTATTGGAGAATAAAAAATGAAGCATTTTAAAGAAGTTTTTAAGAAGTTTCTGGCTAACATTGTTATAAATACAGAAGATAGTGACATAGATAGAGCAAAAAAGATTATTTGGTATGTTTTTTTTGGCTCTATTGGTGTTTTAATATTAGTTTCGTGGATAATCTTTGTTACTTTAACTTTTACAACAGATATTGTAAAAGTACCAAATATCGAAAAAGATAATATCTATGTGGCTTTAAAAAAACTTTCTGAACGAAAACTTGTTGCTAATGTTTCTCCTAAATTTTCGGAGATGTATTCAGAAGGCACGGTTTTTACACAAAGCCCTATTCAAGGAAGCATTGTTAAGGTTGGTAGGCGAGTTAGTTTTTCAGTATCTCTTGGTTCACAAAAAAAGGCATTGCAAGATTTTAGAGGTTATTCGATAATGGAATTTTGGGAATTTTTATCAAAAGAATATCCTGACAATAAGATTCCATACAAAATAGAAACACCTCTTTATGAATTTAATGAAAAAGTTGAAAAAGGTAAAATCATAAGACAAGAGCCAAAAGATGGCACACAAACTAAAAATGTTAAAACTCTAAAACTTTGGGTATCTAATGGCAAAAAAGAAGGCAATCCAAAGACTCTAAAAAGTTACATTGGTCAAAAAATCGATGCTGCATCAAAAGAAATAGCAGGCTTTGAGTTAAACTACAATTATGTTTTTAATATAGTTAAAGAACAAAATAAAGATATGGTTATTACAGAACAATCAATTGGCGAAGGTGCTATTATTGATGATGTTATAAAAGAAGGAAAAGTTTTAACATTTACAGTAAACAAATATTTTATAATCGAAAATGAGAAAATTACTAGCACATACTTACTCGATTTACCAAAAAAACCAATTAATTATAAGGTAGAAATTAAACTCAAATCAACAGACGGTGTAGAAAAAACCATCTATGAACTAAAAACAAAAGGTGGTATCTCTGTCCCAGTGCCATATTCTACAAAAATCAATGCAAAACTTACAGTTTACATTGATGGTGGTCTTTATAAAGAGTTAGTCATGACTGATGAGAGTAAGGCTCAATAATTTCCTGAATGTTCACATTGAGGCACGAACAGAGTGTGTAAATAGTCGATTTTTTTTACAAAAAACTGAAAACTTTTTGCAAAGTTTTGACTATTTACACACTCTGGAAGAACACAAAGTTTTGGAGATTTTATCTTAATCTTAGTGCCTTATTGAAAAATTTTTTTATTGAAATAATTCTGAAGTATAAAACTAAATGAATTTTGATAAATTATTGGTATTATTATCTCTGATGTAGAAAAACCTGTCCCAACTTAAGCCCAATGTATCAATCAGAGAAGAAATATTAAAAACTTCTGCTGATAAAATTAAGTGTAATTTTTATCTTAAAAAATTAAAGATGGAATTTTAATTTACCACTTGTTTTAACTATCAATCTAAATATTAAATACACCAAAAATAAAAAGAGGAAACGCATGTTTCCTCTTTTTATATTTAAATTAAACAAAAATGTTTATTTTAATAAAGCTTCTGCTTCGCTTGTAAATGAGTCAACTTGTTTAATATAGCCATTTACATATTCGGTTTGGTTGTTTGTTTTGTCAATACTGGCTTGGAGATTTCTGATTTCATAAGTGTTTCTTTCAACTTTATAGAGAGAATCACAGATTTGATCAGTATTTTGTTGAATTTTTTCATTGTTACTTTTGGTTTCTTTTTCTAATTCTTCTTTTTTTGCTTCAAGTTTCTTTTTTAGATCCAAATTCTTATTATAAGAATCCATTGCTGCTTTTTTTGTTTCAACATCGATAACTTCTTTTGCATAATAATACAAAGCAGAAGATCTTACATTTACCTTATCGAGAGTTGATTTAATATCCTCGATTTGTTTTGTGTTTTTAACATTTTTTTCTTCTAAATTTTTAATTTCTGTTCTTAAAGAATCAGCTTTTGCATTTAAATCAGTGTTTGTTTTTTCTAAAGCACTTATTCTATTTTTTGCAGTAACAACATCTACATATTTTGGATCAGCAGAATATGCAAATACTAATGTAAACATTGCAATAATGATAATAAAATGTTTCTTAAACATATGTACTCCTTGGAATTTGATATAATTATTTATAATACCAATGAATAAAAAAGTCAAGAGATAGCAAAAATATTTTAAAAATTTAAAAAATTATTTATGAATTAGCACAAAGTAGAGAAATTAAAAAAAAGCATAATTTATGTCATCAGATTTAATCTAAACTAATCTCTGCTATGCGATTACAAAGTTTTATTATCTCATCTTTTTTGGCTATATTATCAATCCATTTTTTGGGAATATCGTTTATTCCATAATAAAGTCCTGCAATTCCACCAGCAACAGTAGCAGTTGTATCTGTGTCATCACCAAGATTTACGGCTTTTAATACAATTTCTTCATAACAATTATAGTTTATAAAACACCAAAGCGATGCCTCTAAAGTATGAATCACATAGCCACCTGATAATATCTCATTTTCATTTAATTTTTTTATATTATTAGAAATTCTTTTAAAATGTTGCAATTCATCCACAAAATAATTATTTTTAATGATAAAATTGATCGAATTAAGTATTCCATCTTCACAAAGTTTAGTTTTGGGCTTTTTATCCTTAAATTTTAGTATCTGTAATGCAATTTGTATATAAATAAAACACGCTATTATCGAACGTGGATGAGAATGTGTTATCGAAGACACCTCACTAACTTTTTGAAAAATTTCTTTTTCTTCCTTATTATATAAATGATAAACCAATGGTAAAATTCTCATTAATGAGCCATTTCCATTAGACCGCTCGCTTTTTTCGCCACATTGTAATGGAGGAATACCTTCTCTGATCTTATAAATAGCATTCCTTGTTGTAATCCCAATATCAAAAACTTTGTTGTGAGGAGTCCAATAATTTTGAAAAAACCACTTGCTGAATTTATCTGCAATATCAACCAAATTATAGCCATTACACAAACTATCTGCAAGGCAAAAAGACAAAGAACTATCATCAGACCAAGTCCCAACAGGTTGATTATGAGTACCAAAACCGAGCATATCAGTTACAGGTGACTTTTTAATCAGATCTCTTGACTTAAACTCAACAGGCACACCCAAAGCATCTCCAATACACAAACCAAATAAACCAGACAACACTGAGTTTTTATCCATATTCTATCCTTTGTAGTTATTTGCGAAATTATATCACAAATTAGAAATAATTAAAATTTTATCCTGAATTTTTGTATAATTATGAAATTGTTTGACTCTACTTATTTTTTATTGTATATTTTTTCGATCTATAAATTTATTGAAATTTTTAAATAATAGGGAGATGAAATGGAAATATTAAATCCTTTAGTCGCATCAGCTAAAGAATTTGCAGAGAAAAAACATTTTGGACAAATAAAACCTTTTGGTAAAATGGCATATATTTTGCATCCTGAAGGTGTATTTAAACGGATCAAACTATTTAGCGATGATCCAATTTTGTTAGCAGCTTGTTTCCTTCACGACACAGTAGAAGATTCTGATACAACTTATGAAGAATTAGAAAAAAACTTTGGAGTTGAAGTTGCAAATATAGTAAAAGAAGTAACAAATGATCCTATTTTAAAAGAACAAATGGGAAAAGCTCCTTATTTAGTTTCTATAATGAATAAAATGAGCGATAATGCTTTATGTATCAAATTTGGAGATCGCCTCGACAATCTTGGTAATATCGAAAGAACTGACCTTCCTTTTTTTTATGAGTACCTTAAAGAAACAAAATTTATTGTATCGCAATTAAATCGTTCTTACAATGCAGTTCAAAAAGGATTGTTGGGACTATTAGAAAAAGAATTTGCAAAATTAAAAACTAATTGAGAATAATTTTAAAAATGAAATAGTTTTTAAAAAGAAATCTGATATATACCTATAATTAATTAAATTGGAATAATTTTATTAATTATAGGTATATATAGTAAAAAACTTATATTTAGACATAAAGTCTTATAAATAATATTATAATCCGAAATCTACGATAAAGTTATAATAACTTATTATTATCTAATAAATTACATCTATTATTACTAATCTCTATTTCATAAAAATTCTAACAAATTTAACTCTTTTTTTTTATAGAAAAAATTAAAATTTAAAATTTTGTATAAAACGATATTTTTGTAGCTTTTATGAAAAATTGTTTTTTTGCAGAAATTATCATAAAAATTATTTCTAAATTATAATAATTTTATTAAATTTTTATTGACAGTTGAATAATTATTTGTTATATTATTATTAACAAAAAATGTATTTCTAAAAAGAAATTAAAAAACGGAGAATTATTTATGAAAAAAATTTTATCACTAGGACTTTTATTTATTATGATGATGTTTGGATCATGTTCACAAGTTGAGTTGAATAACAGCAAAAACGACAAGAGTGAAAGCATTCTTTCACAAAAAGATGTTCCTTTAAAAAGTGTTGTACCAGGAAAAGGTACACTTGAAATTCACCTTTACCAAACTGTAATCGAAAACGGTCAAGTAAAATATTATCCTTTAACTGATGCAGGAGTGTATATTGATGACCATTCACCTTTTGGCGGACCATCAGATGGCATAATAAATGATTTAGGCGTATGTAGTTTGGAATTGTCAACTGGTTTACATACAGTAACATTCTTTAAAACAACTTCAAGTCATTCCTACTTTGTAAAAACTTTTGGTTATTCTATAAATATCCAAGAAGGATTAAAGACAGAATTATATGTTGGATATGCAATACTTGAAGCAACAGTCAATGCTTATGGCGATGCTGGTTGGGGAAATGCTTACTATATCACTGGTCAAACAGACGAACTTGGTAATTGGAGCAAAGCATACAAAATGACATACACAGGCGACAAATGGTCATTTAATGGCTATATTGCAAAATTTGCAGAATTTAAAATCATCAAAGCACAATGGGTTGATGGTAACTCTATAACAATCGAAAACACAAATGTACAATGGGAACAAGGTTATAACCATGTTATTCAAAACGCTGGATTATATAGCCAACCAAACAATGTTTACCCAATATTTTAAATAGAAAATTAATAAATAAAAAGCTCTTCCTGAGGGAAGGGCTTTTTTTTATTTAAATACTTTCTAATTTTTTGTGGCCATTGTGGTAAATTTTGACTTTTAAATTGTTATTTTTTATATTATCTATATTTATTGGTAAAATCCCACCTTACGAAAAGGCAGGATAAAACCAATTTTAACAATGAAATAAATTATATTTCTGGTGGGATAAAACTTATTTTTTCACAAACAAATGCTTATTAATAGCATTTAAATAAGCCTTTGCACTTGCTTCGATAACATCAGTAGAAGAGCCTCTGCCATTGTAAACTTCTCCTTTTATTTCTAAAGAAAGTTTAACTTCTCCTTGAGCGTCTGTTCCAGAACTTACTGCTTGAACAATATATTCTTTAAGAACTGGCTCTACTTTTGTAATTTTTGTTATAGCCTTAAATATTGCATCAACTGGTCCATCACCACTAGATGATGCAGCCTCATAAACATTACCTTTTTTATTGCCTTTTATTAACTCAACTCTTGCTGACTGATTTACTTTTTCGGTAGAAGTAAAATCTTTTTCCGAAAAAATACTATGATATTTTAACGAATAACCTTCTGGTATATCATTAACAATATCGCCAAGTATTACAAATAAATCATCATCATAAACTTCTTTTTTTGTATCAGCAAGTTCGCTAAATTTTTGGAATGCTTCTTCCAATTTTTCTTTTGGCTCAATTTTAATGCCAAGTTTTTCAAGTCTAGTTTTAAAGCCATTCATTCCACTATGTCTACCCAAAACTAAAGTGTCACTATCCCTACCAATCATCTCTGGATTTATGATTTCGTAAGTTTGTCTATTTTTAATCATACCGTCTTGATGAATACCAGACTCATGAATAAAAACATTCTCACCAATAATTGGCTTATTTCTTGCTGGAACTAATCCTGTCAAATGAATCAACTGTTTTGATGTTGGGTATAAAAGTTTTTTGTTAATATTTGTTGTTTTATTAATCAAATCCTTTCTCGTATCTAAACTCATCACAAATTCTTCCAAAGCTGTGTTTCCAGCTCGTTCTCCAATACCATTTATCGTAACTTCAACTTGTGTTGCACCATTTACCACAGCACTTATTGCATTCGCATTTGCAAGTCCCAAGTCATTATGGCAGTGAACAGAAAGATAAACTTTATCGTTAAATTCTGGTATTGCCTTTTTTAATTTACCAATTAACTCACCGTATTCGTGTGGAATAGCATAACCTACTGTATCTGGTACATTTATTGTTGTCGCCCCATTATCTATTGCAGTTCTAAAAACTTCTACCAAAAAATCAAATTCACTTCGAGACGCATCCTCAGCAGAAAATTCAATATGCTCAAAGCCTTTATTTTTTGCATAACTAATCATTTTTTTTACAGTAGCCAAAACTTCCTCTGGTGTCTTTTTTAATTTATACTCCATGTGAATAGGAGATGTTGCAATAAAAATATGTACCGCTTTTTTATCATTATTTTTAGTGGCATCATAAGCTGCATCAATGTCTTTTTCAACACATCTTGCTAAAGCAACAATATATGGGCTTTCTTTTTGATTACTCTCTTTTTGTAACACATCTGCTATTTCTTTTACACCATCAAACTGGATTTTGGAAGAAATTGGAAAACCAGCCTCAATAACATCGACTCCCAAATCTCTCAAAGCCCTTGCTATTTGTAATTTTTGTTCGGCTGTCATAGCAGCACCTGGAGATTGCTCTCCATCTCTTAAAGTCGTATCAAATATTCTAATTTTATTTGTATCCATAGTAATATCCTTTCAATTAATTTTTGTATTTATTTTTTTAGCAGTAATAGAGGCAGAATATTTCTATATAGCTTAATATTTTTTCTTCCTTTAAAAAGGTTAAAATTAAATTTTGTCTTTTTTGAAATCATAAGATTCTCCTAATTATTTATTAACTCTATTGGAAACAAGGGGTAGCTACCCCTTGTTTCCAATAGGCTAATTCCATGTTTAAAAGATTATACAAATTATGCTCTTTTTATACCATCCAGCGTAATATGTGTAATCTCTCTCAATAATCCGTTTTAATCCGTGTTATATCGACTACATATTTTACAATACTGGCAGTCAAGCCCCAGATAATTTTATCTTCAAATTTATATAAATACAAATTATGTTTTGCTTTACCCCATGGTTTCCAATAGATTTCTGGTAAACCTAATTCTTTTGCTGGAAACAAAACCACATCATTTCCAGACTCATCCTTATAATGAGGTTGTACCTCAAGTTTTACCTCATATTTTTGTGGAATATTATTTACAAAAAAACTTAATGGCACTGTAAAAACCGAATCCACTTCATTTTTGTTGATATTTAGTTCATTAATATCATTTATTTTCAATACTCCAACAATTCCATCTACAGTAAGACCCATTGGCATAATAAAAGTATCTATTTTACCAATAATTTCAATCTTATCAGTTTCAATTCCAAGTTCTTCACTCGTTTCTCTTAGAGCAGTGTCAATTAGATTTTTGTCTTTTTTTTTATCAAAAATTCCACCAGGAAAACAAATCTCTCCACCCTGCCTTATGTGATTTGCCCTTTTCTGAAAAAGCAAATTATATTGTCCATCAATTTCTATAAAAGGCACAAGTATAGAAGAATTAATATATTCGTTTTTGCCAGATATATTTGGATATTCTGGCAAAAACTCTCTTAGTTTGTTTAAAATGTTATTATCCATATAAAACCTATGCTTTTGTCTCAAATCTTGGCAATGCGAGTGGACCTGTTCTCATTAAGTCCTGAACTCCATAAGGCTTTATGTTTTCTATAAAAGCATTGATTTTGCCACTGTGTCCTGTTAATTCTACAACAAAACTTTTTGGCGAAACATGTACTATTCTACCCTTAAAAATATCGACAATTCTAAATAAAGAATCTTCTGTATCTTTTGAACGAAAGACTCTAATTAAAACAAGTTCTCTTTCAACTTTTTCTTTTTCATCTATTAAAAAAACTTTTATTACATCAATTAGTTTATTCATCTGTTTAACAACTTGTCCAATAATTTTTTCATCACAGTCAAAAGTGATAATCATCCTTGACGTATCTTGTTTCTCTGAAGGTCCAACTGTTAAAGTTTGAATATTATACCCACGTCCTGTAATAACTTGTGAGACTTTTGATAAAACCCCGTGTTTATTTTCAACAATTAAAGACAATATATATCTCATTTTTTCCTCCTAAGTATCTGTTTTTACAATTCTAACCTACAGTTCCACCCCTCATAATATCGTCAAGGCTTGCACCAGCAGGAACCATTGGCCATACATTTTCTTCTCGTTCTGTTAAAACATCTATTATAATTGGAACTTTTGTTTCGCTTAAAGCTATTTTTATTGCTTTATCGAGTTCTTCTGCTGTCTTTACTCTAATACCTTTTGCTTGATACGCCTCAGCAAGTTTTACAAAGTCTGGTATAAAGTTCATACAGTTTTCTACATTGCCATCACAATCTATATTTCTTTTATCACATTTCATAAGACAGGTAGAAGAATATCTTTTTCCAAAGAACAACTCTTGCCATTGTCTTACCATTCCAAGATAGCCATTGTTCATAATAACAACTATTACAGGAAGTTCTTCGATTACAGCAGTTGCAATTTCTTGTATATTCATCTGTATAGAGCCATCGCCTGTAACACATAAAACTTTTTTGTCTGGATTTGCCATTTGTGCCCCAATAGCAGCAGGAAGCCCAAAACCCATTGTCCCAAGCCCTCCAGATGTCAAAAGAGTACGTGGATAGTTAAATTTATAATAAAGAGCAGTCCACATTTGATGTTGCCCAACATCTGTTGCAACAATAGCATCTTTTGGCATATTTTTATTTAACAGATCCATAACCTCAATAGCTGTCAATCTTTTTTGGTTGCGTGGAATCTCATGAATCTGACCTTTTAATTCTTGAATATGTTCAAGCCATTCTTTATTTTCTTTATATTCTTTATTTTCCAACAAAGGTATAAGTTGTTTTAATACAGTTTTTAAATCTCCAACAACAGGAACATCAACTTTAACATTCTTACTTATACTTGCAGAATCAATGTCAATGTGAATTATCTTTGCATGTGGAGCAAAAGTTGCAAGTTTTCCAGTTGCTCTATCATCAAATCGAGAACCTAATGCAATTAATAAATCACTTTCCTGAATTGCTTTGTTTGCTACAATTGTTCCGTGCATTCCGTGCATTCCCAAAAAATATTGGGCATCGTATTCTACACATCCAAGACCATTTAGAGTTGAAGTTACTGGAATATTACACTTTTTTACCAATTCTTTTATCTCATCCGAAGCCCCGCTGATAATCGCTCCACCACCAACTATTATAACTGGTTTTTTACTGTGTTCTATTAAAGTAACAGCTTTTTTTAATTGATTAAGATGTCCTTCAAGATGAGGTTTATAACCTCGCAAATTGACTTCAAAGTCATAGTTAAATTCATGCTTTCCTATAGTTACGTCTTTTGGAATATCAATTAAAACAGGTCCAGGTCTACCAGTACGTGCTATATAAAAAGAATTTTTTACAATTAAAGCTAATTCTTCTATCTTATGAACTAAATAATTGTGTTTTGTTACAGAGTTTGTTATCCCTGTAATATCAGCTTCTTGAAAAGCATCTATACCTATCATCGTAGTTGGCACCTGTCCACATATACAAACAACAGGGACAGAATCAAAATTAGCAGTCCCAAGACCTGTAACTGTATTTGTAGCTCCTGGTCCTGATGTTACAAGACATACTCCAACTTTACCAGTAGAACGAGCATACCCATCAGCTGCATGCACTGCTGCTTGTTCGTGTCTTGTTAATACAACTTTAATTTCTTTAGTAACATACAATGCATCAAAGATAGGAATAGCCTGTCCACCAGGATACCCAAAAATTGTATCAACCCCTTCTTTTTTTAACGCTTCGATTAAAATTTCTGCACCACTAATTTTTGCCATATTGTCCTCCAAAAACAAAAAAGCCATCCTTCGAGCAGGATGGCTATAATTTATATATTTAAATTAATAAACTCTTATCCCGCCTTATGATGATCAGAAAGAACGACAACGACGAGAAGGTCAACTAACAATGTATTTAAAAAATTAATAATAAACATAAGATATTCCTTTCTATTATAATAGTATTAAAAAATATTAATGTCAATAAAATATTTTTATTTTTTATTTTTTTTTGATAAATTAATTATTTATCAAAAATATTTATATACCACCTAATTTTTTCTTTAATTCTTCTATTAATTTTCTATTTTCTTCTAATTCTTTATCTTTTTCCTCTAATTCTTTTTTGTTTTCTTCGATAACTTTATTTTTTTCTTCGATAATTTTATCTCTATTTGCTATATCTCTTTCCAGATTTTCGAGTTCTTCGATGATTTCATCTTCTATATCCATATTTTTCCTAAGTTCTGGTTCTAAAGCTGCTTTTTGCAACCTTCTTAATAAAAATCTAAAT
>MIAN01000130.1 GCA_001829125.1 Spirochaetes bacterium GWB1_27_13
ATGGAACTAAAAAATCTTTAAGTTTCAATTTTTCTGAATACTCATTAAAGCAATTTTATTCTCTTCTTACTTTAGAAACTTATGTTATTGTTGAAGCTTCTACAAATACTTTTAAGTTCGTAGAAAAGTTATTTCTGAATATTTCAAATGTTAAAAAAAAAAGAATACCATTATTGGAGAGACGAAAATAATCATCTAAAAAAAATTAAAGAATATGATAACTTTTTAAAAAGTTATTGACTTTTCTCATAGACTTATCTGCTGTTGGATGCTGTATCGCCGAAATTTAAATCCAATTCATTGATTTAACATAATTGTCCATCCACGCTTTTATTTCTTTTATTATAATATTCTTTTGGATTATCGAATCATGATTTAAATGACTTGTATAGAGAATATCCAAATATTCTGAATGCCTTTCTGGTTTATTTTCCATTTCATATGTCAAATAAACTAACCAGTCTTTTCTTGGAATAAACATTCTATTAATACAATACAAAAAATAACAATAACATTCTGAAGCTTCATGAAAATTTTGTTCGATTTGTATTAATGCTTCCCGATACAACCATTTTTCAAATCGATAATCACCAGTTAAGTAACTATATCTGAAATAATGCATCAATGATCTATTTTTAATGTCTTCTGATGTTATTATAAAATGACTTTTTTTCCAATTTGATAAGATATCATATTTATCATCCAAAATGATTGCTTCATTTTTAGCAAATATTACTGATTCAGGTTTTTCACGTATTGACCATAAATCTTTTTCTTCAATGACTTCAATCTGTAACCCAATTTTATCTTTAATTTTTACACTATGATAAGGGATTTTTGGAGAAATATTTTCCCCAAATAACTCATTTAAATTAATATCTTCTTTTTTATTTAATACTAAGGCTAAATCGATTTGAATTCCGTAGGGGCCAATTCTAGCGTCACCTCTAGCAACACTGCCTGTTAATAATGCACCTTTAATTAATTTGTTAGGTTTGATTTTTTCCAGAGTTATTTGATGAATAATTTTTTTTAAAAAATCAATCTCATTTCCTTGCTCGTTAATCATATCAGAAAAATATTTCATATTTTTTCCCAAAAAATTTCTTCGGCGCTATGGCATCCAACGGTTTCGATATATGAGACGTTTTGACGGAGTGTACTCACGGAGTCAAAATGTCCCCGAAGGGCGAAACGACCGCCAGGGAGTGGAGTCATATATCGTGTTGTAAGAAGTTTTGGACACATTATAATCATAAACCTTCAGGATGATTAGATAACCATTCTGAATATTTTAATTTTAATTTTTCTTTTTCTTTAATATCTTTTATTATTAAATCTGCTCCACCATCATAAGGCGCAAATATATTCCCGTTTTGTATATTTACAAAATAAATGTGACATAAGTTATCATCTGAAATTTCTTTCAACATATTATTAAATTTATTTTCTTGCCATATTATTTTTGTAGTCCAAAATAATATTATTTCATCATCATCAATTAAAAGTTCAAATTCATATTTTAAGCTTTTATTGTCAATATCAGGTATATTTTCTGATATTATTTTATTATCATTAATTTTATATTTACTATAAACAAGCCAGCATTCCTCATTATCTAAAATTTCACTAGATATTGAATTATATCGTTTTAAAATTATTGAATATTCATTTTCATTTTCCGCATATCTTTTTGATTCTGGTAAACAATGAATTCTAAACCAATTATTCTGCAATTTATATTTTAAATCCCATTTAATTGGAGATATATTATTATAAAATTGATCCCACCATTCTTTAAAACTTTTCATCAATTTACACCAAAATCTACATCCAAAATTTCACCCAACCACAATTATCCGAATTTTATAATTATCTAAAAATTATAAGATTTTTTTCTAGTTTTGTAAACTCAAATTAATATTTTTTGCTTTAATTAATAAAAGATATAAATAATGAAATAAAATTTTAACAAATATCGCTAAAATCAGTTAATAGTTGGTATAAATCGAAATTTGATCTGATAATTTATTTTCCTACACAAAAACTAGAAAATATTCTATTTAAAATATCTTGTGGGGTTATTTCGCCAGTTATTTCTCCAATTTTGTCTAAGCATTCTCTTAACTCAAAGGCAACCAAATCTAAAAGTCCAGTTTGGGTTTTTTCAAAAGCATTGATTAAATTTTGTCTACAACCATCGAGTAATAAAAAATGTCTCTCGTTCGTAAGAATAGGGTCTTCTTTTTCGGTTAATTTTTCGCCAATCAAAAGGCTAATAAAAGCGTTATTAAAATCATCAAGCCCATCTTCTTTTAAGGCACTGATACCAACTGTTTTGTAATTTTTTTTAGTATTCTTTATAAAATTGTCAATTTGATTGATTAGAGTTTGTTTTTCGTTAATAATATCAGTTTTGTTTATTATGATTAATATTTTTTTGTTATTTTCTATTTCTGTCAAATTATTTTTGTCTTCTTCTGTTAAACCACATTCTCCATCGATTACATAAAAAATTATATCTGATGTAGAAGAAAGCTCTTTTGATCTTCTTGTCCCTTCTTTTTCAATTGGGTCTTCTGTGTCCCGTAAGCCAGCAGTATCATAAATCCTAACTCCAAAACCATCAATGTTTATCAGTCCGTCAATATAATCCCTCGTTGTTCCGTGAATATCAGAGACAATAGCCTTGTCATCATCGAGCAAAAAATTAAACAAAGTCGATTTGCCTGCATTTGTTTTTCCTAATAAAACAGCTTGAATTCCTTCACGGTAAAGTTTGCCTCGATTGTATCCTTTTAATAGATTTTCGAGATTAAAATTGATCAAAGCAATTTTTTTGGAATAATTTTCTATATCAATTGCCAAGTCTTCTTCTGGATAGTCAATTAAAACCTCAATACTTGCCAAAAGATTTGCAACATCTTCCTTTATAATGTTTATTTCTTTTGTGAGCCGTCCTCCGAGTTGTCTAACAGCGATAAGAGCAGATTGTTTTGTCGAACTATGTATTATGTCCATAATTGCCTCTGCCTCAGAAAGTTTAATTTTACCATTTAAGAATGCTCTTTTACTAAACTCGCCTGGTTCTGCCATTCGACAGCCATTTTTTAATAAAATTTTTATTATTAAAGAAACAATAACTTCGCTACCATGACAATTTAACTCAAAACTTTCTTCTCCTGTAAAACTATTGCCTTCTTTAAAAGTCAAAAGTAACATTGAGTCAATTATATCGTTTTTGTCAACAATATTCCCATAATAAGCCCTGTGAGACTTGAAGCCTGCAAATTTTTTGTTTAAAGGTTTAAAGATTTTACTTAGAATATCCCACGAATTTTTGCCGCTTACTCTAATCACTGCGATAGCCGATGCACCAGATGGCGTTGCCTTTGCACAAATTATATCTTCAAAATAAGATTTTTCCATCATTAGTCTCCAAATTTTATTGGTTCAAAATCTTTTGCAATTAATTCTATCTCTTTTGTGTTTTTAAAAATTTCTGTCTCGTGCAAAATAAGCCCTTCGCTTTCGATTTTCTTCATGTACAAATTGAAACTTCTATCACCCAAAAATTTTCTGTCTGTAAAAAGACTCGCATATTTAGCGTTAATGTTACCGACTTCATTAAAAAAAGTAGTTAGTTTTGTATAATAAATTTTTTCAAAAAGATTATCGGATTGCACAAAAAACATTATGTATTGAAATTGTCCCATCCTTGGTTTTTCAAGAATCCCATTAATTAATGTTACAAAATGTCTTTTATTTGAAAGTTCCTTAACAAAAGTTTTAGCACATTCTACTATTAAAGGTGCATTACCAATATAAACGACTGCTATCTGCATATTAACTCCCAAATTTTATTTAAAATATATAGCTGATTTTAGCAAATTTCTTTAACTTATACAACAAAATTAAATATTTTATAAACGTGAATATCGAGTTACATTTAGTATAAGTTTTAACACAAAGGACACGAAGAAAATGCGATAAGAAAAAGAATTCTGATTAAAAAGTTCAATAAATTTAAAAAATCATCTTTTTTATTGAAATAATATCTAATTTTTTATATTCTTCGTGCCTTTTTGGCTTTTAAATTGCTATTTTTTAATTAATTTCTAATTTGTTAAAGTTTCTTGTAATGATTTCATTATAATATTGGTTAAATTTTTTACATCTTTTTCATTTAAATGGTAAGAAGATGTGTCTTCCCTAGTAGGTTTTGGGATAGGCAAGAGGCTAGCGATATGCAAATCGATAACTGCTTTCGGTTTTTTACCTATTCTTTTTGTTAATTCATTAGCAAGTTTAGAATTTGGACCATCGGCTCCACCACTTATTGAAATGAATACATATTTAGTAAGAGTGCTTTTTAATCGTTTAAAACATTCTCTTAGAGGTGATGCTACCTGCCACATCCAGACAGGAGCAACAAAGATAACTATATCATCATCTTTGACATTATTTATTGTTAGATTAATTTTTGGGGTTCGATTAAATATCATGTCAAAAGTAATCATACCGACAGTTCTTGGTTTGTTTTCTGTGATTCTGATATGTTTTGCAGATAACTCTTTTGCTATACTCCCAGCCAAAGATTCGTTGTTACCTGTTAGAGAATACGAAATAACTGTAAAATTCATTTTTTCCTCCTAATTAATTGTTTATACTGAAAATTGTCCAAATTATCAATATATACCTTAAACGCTTATCTATATTAATTCATTTGGTTAAAACAAATTATAAATGATTTTAATTCTATTATTTATTGACCTTTTAGAAGCATTTAAAGTATATTTTAAAATTTTTTATCTACTTTTTGTCATATTAGTCGCCATTATATCGAATAATTTACCGATCAATTTTTTTAATGGATTTAGTTTTACAGGATAATAAAAATCTGATTCAAACCATCCGACTTTTTTAAAGTATGTATAATCTCTAAAATTTTCATTAAGCATTATTTTCCTCATTGTTCGTGACATCCTAAATATCATTAATTCAAATAAGGATGGAGTGGGGTATTCTTTTTTTATTAATTTTGAATAAAATTTTTTGCTCTGTTTATCAATTAAGTCATTAATTTTTTTCTGTCCCTTTTCTGTCATTGGCTCAAGTGTTGTTATAAAAGAACCTTTGACAACATTGAAACCTAAAGCTTTGCCAATAAAATTAAAATATTTGACAATGTCTTTACCACCATATATTCCTTGTACTACTATGCTAGTGAATGTTTTACCAAAGAAACTCGGACGATGAAAAAAGAACGCCAATCTATCAAGGAATATTTTCATTAATCCTGAGACTTGAAATGAGTAATTAGGAGATGCGAATATTATACCGTCTGAATTAATAATCTTTTCTATAAGTTTGTCCCTATCATCTTTTAATGGACAAAATTCTTCTCCCTTATCTAAACACAATGAACACCCTTTACATGTTTGTAAATTATAATCACTTAACATAACTATTTCATATTCTATATTTCCAAGTGATTGTAAATTTTTTAAAAATTGTTCTGAAGCATTATAAGTATGCTTTTTTCTACCACTACCAACAAATGCTGTAACTTTCATAATTGCCACCTCCTATTATAATGATAATCGTGCATATTGTCATTATATAATCAATTTTTATTTTGAGCATTAATCAATGCGTTTTCTACTGCCTGAAGATATGCTTTTGATGTGAGAGTTGCACCACTGATTGCGTCTATCTGTAATGACTGTTTTTCTATAACAGCACCAAATAATTTATCTGTGAATTCAGACGGTTGATTTTCTTTATTTTTAGTTAATTCAATCTTAGTGACATTACCTGAATACACTGTGACACAAACTTCGCTTTCTCTCCATTTGTACATCCCGCCATCATATCTTCCGATGTAAGTACCATCATTTAACCTACTAAAATCTACGGCATTAAGTGAAAGATTTTTGGCTTCATCATGCTCTTTGGATAAATTTGACCAACCTATTGCTGCTATTTCACCTAAAATAACAATAATGATAAGTGCTATAATCCATCCTAACACATTTTTTTTTGATTTTAATTTAATTCTGTTTTTCAATCCAACCCTCCTTTTATTTAATTTAGATATTAAATATGCCATTTTTATATATGAATGAATATTTTACTAATTCATTCATATATTAGCAAAAAAATATATACCACTATTTAGAATCATTACTTAAACCTTTCATTATAAATTCTGTTATATAAAGTAAAATCTGTGGAAAATACTTAATTCCAATTTCAGTTTTATGAATGTCAATATAAGGTATAGAGTTAAAGATGGCAATTATCATCTCATCGTCAATATCATTCCTTATTTTTCCGAGAGATTTCCATTTTTTGACTAATTCTACTATACCGTTATGCATTAATTCTTCAATGCTTTTAAAACCGTCTTGTTCTAAAAAATACTTCTCCAATTTGGAAAAAAGTTCTTTGTTATACCATTCCTTCAGTATAAGATTTGTATTCATCTCACTGATGTTTTTAGAAACTAATTTCGTAACCAAAGTAAGAGGATCATCGTTTATATCAATAGATTGGGTTATTGATTTTTTAAGGTCTTGGTTTTCTTTGATAAAGATTTCTAAAAAAAGCTCCTCTTTAGAAGAAAAATAGTTGTAAAAAGTACCTACCCCAATCCCAGACATCTTTGCAATATCAGAAACATTAGTTTCTTTAAAGCCTTTGGAATAAAATAACTCTCTTCCCGAATTAAAAATATATGTTTTTTTATCCATCAACTAACTTACTCCTTCACTATGAATGAATATTTATATTATTCATTCATAATATAACACCATTATTATATAAAATCAATATATTTTTTTATTTATTATTTAAAAATTTATTGACATCATTTTATTAATATATTAGATTATTGGAAACGTTTCCAATAATCTAATATTTAAGGATGGAGTATGAAAAAAAATTTTATTAAAAGAGTCTTTGGGATAAATTTATGTATTATCCTATTTTTGTTTCTGTTTGCTTGTAATCAGGGTAGTCAATTAGACAGTACTGATGATGTAACAACTTCTACAAATATTGTTAATGATTTAATAAAAGAATATAAAAGAGATTTTGGGGGTATATATAAAGGTTCTGCAATACTTGGAAATCATAATCTTTGTCTTGTTTATAATGAACAATCAGAATATAATTATACATATAATGGAATACAACATTTCTACATAAATGATTTTACATACGATTATTTTAAATCTTTATTTACCACTGTTGTTAGTAAGAGAATTGCAAATAGTTCTATTGGAAAATTAAGATCAGGTGATTTGTATTTTACTCAGAGAGAAGGGGTGTCTTATCTTAAAGAATATTTTTATCCAATAACAATATTTCCTGTCAATACAGATGGAATAGTTATGTCAAAAACTTATACACTACTAAGTGGAGGAAGCGTTCAATCAACAGAAATTTCTAATGTACCTGATTCTAAAATAGTTACAATAATTTGCTTTAAAAAAGATATTCCTTCAGTTAAAATTGATACAAATTTAAAAGCAGTTGTTCTAACTTATCCTAATTCACAAAAAATATATCTTGCATATAAAAATTCGGAAATTAATTATACATTAACATCTAAAATTGATGATATTTTAAAAAGTAATTATCAGCAAGATACTACTGGTATTGTAGATAAAAATTTATACCTTATATTATATAATTTAAATAATAGTATTATAAAAGATGATTTAATTATTGCTCCTGATAGTAATGATCTTCCCGCTTCATCAATCATCACGTCACTTAGAAATACGAGTGATATTTTGGCAAAAGCAAAAACTGAATGGGATTCATGGATGTCAAAGGGGATTGTTCCAGAATTTAAAGATAAAACTCATCAAAAATATTATATGGCTAATTTAGCTGCTTTACTTGGTGTTTATTTAAATGGTGCAATTCCTGCTGATGTAACAGGACAATTTGTTACAAATAGTATGCCTCAACTATATCCTAGAGATGCTTTAATGTCCGCTCGATCATTTTTTCTTGCAGGTCATTCTGAAGAAGCCTCTAAAATTCTTAATTTTTGGAATAATGTAAAAAATAAAACAGATGGAGAATTTTATGCTCGCTATGATGCTTATGCAAATGCTACTAATGCAGGAAGTGGTGCTGCTTATGATGTGCCTGAATGGGATTTTAATGGTTATTATACTACTATGGCTTTATGGCTATGGGAAAAAACAAATAAATGGGATGGCGATTTAGCTTTAGTTGAAAAAATGATGGATTTTTTAATCAAAAATATGAATGATAAAGGACAGATATTAGAAGGTGGAATAATTGAATGGACTGGATTTCTTCCTGCTACTCACATGAATGATATTGCTGCTTTATGGGATGCTTCTGTAATATTTGCATTAAATGGAAAACAATCTCTTGCCGAAAAATATTTTGCAGCAGCTGAAAAAATGCAAAATGGATTAAAAACACTTTATAATTCTGAACAAAATACTTATATGGATTACAGAAATAGTACTTATGCTTTTTGTTCATCATTTAATTTTGGTTATCTTTGGGGGTATCCAAATCATTTAGAGTTAGAAAAATCTAATGAGTGGATTCTTCTAAATAGACAAAAATTAGAAGGTGGTATCCAATATTTTGATGCGAGTGGAGGTGTTGGGGATTATGGTGAAGATTTATTTTTCTTTACAACTGGTGCTGCTGCTCAATACCAAGCTGAATGGGGAAGTTTTACTGAATATAATAAAATGATAATATGGATGATGTCAAATTCAAATATATACGGAATGATGCCAGAACGTATTTATTACCCAGGAGTTCCTCAATCTTCGCCTGCATCTCCTTTGTCTTGGTGTAATGGAGAGTTTACAAATTCATTATTCTATGGAGCAAAAAAAGGTTATTTAGTAGAAGATAATGATAAAACAAAACAAAATTATTTATCAGAAAGATTAAATATTATTTTAAAATATTTATCATCAGATATAGATGGAATAATAAATCAATCTCTAACTAATATAAACGACAAAAAATATTCAGAAACAAAAGATTTAATTCAATTAAATAGAAATAAATTGAAAACAAGTAATGATATAATTAATTTTCAAATTAATAGGCATATTGATAAATTATTAAATGACTTATAAAAACAATTCTAACCACCACTACAAACAGTGGTGGTTGTCTATAAAAATAATATTTCAAATCAATAATTGACATGTTTTACTAATAGAGTTATTATCAAATTCGTTTCTTTATAATTTAAAAATTAGGAATAAGTAATTATGGATAAAGTAGTTAGATTTAGTGTTTCTATCCAAAAAGAATTAATATCAGAATTTGATGAAATAATTGATAAGAAAGGTTTCAAAAATAGGTCTAATGCGTTACAAGAAATTATTAGAAAATATGTAAATGATCAATCAACAGACAAAAAAAATACTTATATTTTAAATATTTTTTATAATCATAAAATGGCAAAAGATATATCTTTGATTGAAAATAGTTATCCATGTTCAATCTTATCATCAATTAATGCACATCTTGATTTAAATAACAGTATAAAAATAGTTACACTTTATTGTTCAGAAATGATGAAAATAAAAATTGAAGAAAAATATAAAATAACAGAGGGTGTAGAAAAAATTACTTTTTATTGTATTTAATATTGCAAATTTTAATTGTTTATTATATAAAGTGTTATGTTTATAATAAACATAACACTTTATTATTAGGGAGATTTATATGCACATTCCAGATCACATGTTAAATGGTGCTATTTGTCCAGTTACAGCAATAGTCAGTGTTGTTGGAGTAGCATCAGCAACATATTTAGCTGTAAAAAGTAAAGAAAAACCTTCATCATTAAAATTTGCTGCAATTGCGGCATTAATTTTTGCTGCCCAAATGATGAATTTTCCAGTTCAAAATGGAACTTCTGGGCATTTTTTAGGAACAACTTTAGCAATATCATTGTTAGGCATTCCATTCGGAATACTCTCTGTGGTAATGGTTGTAACAGTTCAATGTTTAGTATTTGCAGATGGTGGACTATCAGTTTTAGGTGCAAATATTTTAAATATGGCAATAGCAGGAGCCATACCTGGTATTATTTTAAACTTTATTTTTAAGAACAAACCACTTTTAAGCAATTTAAAAAAAAGTCTTCTTATATTTTTAGGCTCTTGGTTATCAATTGTATTAGCTTCATCTTTTTGCAGTTTAGAATTAGGAATCTCAGGTACTATCAGTTTATTAAAAGTATTTCCTGCAATGATTGGAATTCATTCTATTATTGGAATATTTGAAGGAATAATTACAGTTGTTTTATTTTCTGTATTATTTACTCAAAAAATTCAAAAATCAGAAAAACTATCTATTGGGATTCCTGTTATTGCAGCAGGAATAATTGGTTTGGTATTAAGTCCTTTTGCAAATGGATTTCCTGATGGTTTAGAATGGATTGCAGAAAAATATGCTTTTCTCCACGAATCAGCTCCTTACTTTGTATCACCATTCTCTGATTATACTTTTCCAATTATAAATAACGAAATTTTGACAACAAGTTTTGCTGGTTTGCTTGGTGTTATAATAACATTTATTTTGGTTTTAAGTCTTGGTTTATTGTTAAATCTAAAATTAAAAAAAGTTTAAATAATAAATCACCTTATCGCAATTTCTTGAACTCGCAAACATTATTAAACTATGTTTGACGGGGGGGTTACAATAGCCCGCATTTATGCGGGCTTAATAAAAGATTGAAAAAGGATTTCAGGAGAGATTGAAAATGAAAAATAAAATTTTAAAAATGATTACTATTTTATTGGTTGTTTCGACATTAATGATTAATTGCAAAAAGAATGATACAAATAATGATAATAATAAAATTACCTCTATAATTACTTCGTTTTATCCGATGTACATAATGACTTTAAATGTTACTAAAGATATTAATGATGTTAAAGTCAGTAATATGACTAAACCGCAAATAGGATGCCTGCATGATTATCAGCTGACTCCAGAAGATGTTGTTTGTCTTGAAAAAGCACAATATTTCGTTATAAACGGTGGAGGAATGGAGACTTTTGTAAATAAAATTGTTAAGCAGATGCCTAATATAAAAATTATTGAAGCAAGTAAGGGAATTGAATTAATAAAAGGTTATGGCGACGAAGGAGATAATCCTCATTTATGGGTTAGTGTATCAACTGCAATTAAACAGGTTAGAAATATAGAAGAACAGTTAAGTTCATTGGACATTAAAAATAGAGTAGCTTACAAAAAAAATGCTGATGAATATATAAACAAATTGGAAAAATTAAAAACCAAAATGCACCAAGTATTAGACCCTGTTAAAAATAAAAATATTGTTACTTTTCACGAGGCATTTCCATACTTTGCAAAAGAGTTTGATTTAAATATCGTTGACGTGATTGAAAGAGAACCAGGATCAGAACCGAGTGCAAAGGAAATATCAGATATAATAGCAAGCGTAAAAAAATTAAATGTAAAGGCGTTATTTGCCGAGCCTCAATATCCAGCAAAAGCAGCAGAAATCATAGCAAAAGAGACAGGAATAAAAGTGTATATTCTTGACCCTGGAGTAAGTGGAGATATGGAACTTGATTCTTATATTAATACAATGGAAAATAATCTTATTACCTTACAAGAAGCATTAAAGTAAATGAATAGTTTTTTTTAATTTTAGGTATATTTGTAGGTATTAGAATGAAAGATAATAAAACTTATTATGAAATTCTAAATGTAAATCAAGAAGCATCGATAGCTGAAATTAAAGCTAGTTTTAGAAGACTTGCATTAAAATATCACCCCGATAAAAATAAAAACTCAAGAGAATCGAATGTATTATTTCAAATAATTTGTAATGCTTATAAAACTTTGGTTTCAATCGAAGGAAGAAAAGATTATGATACTTACTTAAAAACAAGTAGCATTATAAATAAACGATTCAAGGAAATCCCCAAGGATAATAAACCGACTTCCTATTTTTATGCTCAGTTGAATTATATTCTCTGGGAAATAGAAGACATTCTACATTTACTTAGGAAAAAAAATTTTGATAAAGAATATAATGGTAAATCAATAAAACAATGGTTACTAGAAATTTTACTTTTTATTGATAAGTGGATTCTTCAACCAAATGGTTATGTTGATTACTTTTATGAGGCAAGACAAATTGACAAAATAAAACTCTATGGCACAATGGAAGAAAAAGGAAATATAGTTTCTCATAAGCCTTATGTTAGCTTTGAAGATTATTTTTATGAAATAAGAAAAAGAATGAATAAATTTATCGAAAAAAGAAATGTTACAGATTCTCTTGAAACAACAAATAACCCACAAGTAAAAATAATTAATCATATCATAGAGGCTTTAAAATTGTCTTTTCATTATTTAGGACTTATTAATAGCATTTTGAGTGGAAATATTGTACCTATTACGAGTTTTAAACATACAAATAGTGATTATGAAGATCAAAAAATCTTTTTACTTGATAGGAAATGATACAAACTGATAATTTATCACAGTAAGTTATCAAATACATGTAACCAACTAATTATAATATTTTTTAAAAAAAACTTGCTTTTGTTTATGATTAATGTTATATTTATTAAAATTAAATCAAATAATTTAATTTTAAGTTCTTTTTTATTATTTTGTTTTGTATATGTAAGTATTAAATTCTTCCAACTCAAGCATAGTTTATTTTTTAATTCAATTGATTAAATTTAGATAATCATTTCGTTGTAATTAATTAACCTACAAATCGCTTTATATCTTGCAAGAAAAATAATTAATAATTTTAACAAAAGATTTATCTTAGATAAATCAAAATTCGTAATCTTTAGTTGACATCTAAAGATTAAAAATAAGAGGATATTATATGTCTAAAAAAATTTATGTTGGTAACATGAGCTACAGTAGTGATGAATCAAGCTTAAGTGATTTATTTTCACAATATGGAGAAGTTTTATCTGCAAAAGTAATCGTTGACCAATTTACTGGTAAATCAAAAGGTTTTGCTTTTATTGAAATGTCAAACGAAGATGAAGCTATTGCAGCAATCAATGCTTTAAACGGAAAAGAAGTTAACGGTAGACAACTTAAAGTTAACGAAGCTGTAGATAAGCCAAAAAACAATAATTTTAGAAGAAATAACAACAGATACTAAAATTATCTAAAAAACCGATTGCTTTTGTAATCGGTTTTTAATTTTTTTTATTTAGGATTTTCTTCAAAGACTTTTTTTACTGCATCGAGTAGTTTTACTCTTTCAAATGGTTTTAAAAGATATTCTGCAACTCCGAGATGAAGGATTGACTTAATTGTTTCTTTGTCGTCAATTGCAGATATAAATATTATCCTTGCATTTTCTCCATTCTTTAATTGTCTAATACTTTTTACAAGTTGTGCACCAGTCATATCTGGAAGCCTTTGATCAACTGTTATTAAATCTGGGTAATATTTTTCATATTTTTCTAACGCTTCTCTTCCAGTTGTTGCAGATATTGTAAAATAGCCTTCGTTATTAAGTGTTCGAACAAGAGTTTTTAGGACATAAGTCACATCGTCTACAACGAGTATTTTCTTGAAATCATCTGGTCTAATTTTTATTTCTTCATTTATATCACTCATTAGTTTTTTTCTCTTCTCTCATTATTGTTTCTATTATGTGGTTAGCATCACTTATACTATTTAATCTATTTTGATTGTTTTCAAGTAATTCAATTATACTAGAGAGTTTTCTTAACTCTTCTTGAATATTTTTTTCCTTAAAAACACCACAAATTTGTAAACTTAATTCTATAAAGAAATTTAAGACATCAAAAACTGATTTACCTCTCCAATCAACTGGTTTTACAATCATAAATTTATTTCTATCTTTGTTTTTTATTATAAAAGAATCAGATTCAAGCATACTGTGTAATTTTAATCCTAATTCTCTAAAATTGTATAGAATATCTTCTATTTTTTCATATAAAACTTTTTGAGTATCATCAAATAAATTTTGTGGATACTCACTTAAAATAAAATCATTAAATGATACTTTTTGAGAAAGATTTCCACTATGCTTTGCTTTAAGATGAAATAAATTGTTTTCTAATTTTTGATATATAGGCTCTAATGGTGCTTTATCAATTATTTTTAATTTTATTATATTTTCATTAGTACTCATTACATCGAATTCTTCAAATAAGAGAGTTCTAAACTTAATATTAAAATTATCAGTCAAATTTATTATGAGAGTAAAAATATCTTGACCATCTGAAGCCCACTCCCTTTTAATAATTTCATAAAAAGAAGCAATTTTATTTGGTTTAAAATTATTATCAATTTTACATAAATCTTTAAGCCAGTCAAGATATTTTTTTTCTTTTTTTAACTCTTCTATTGTATCAATAATTTTTTTTATATTTTTAACTATTTCTTCAAATATATCGAGACTACAATCATAAAAGCCAGTCTGGACAATTTCCGTTACTTCTTCCATAACAATATCTTTCCAGTCTAAATATCTTTTAAAATAATAAATATTAAAACCTATGATTAAATCATATATTGAAGGATATAAATCTTTAAATGAAAAAATAAACTCTAAATTTATAAGGAGTTCTTTTATTTGTTTATCATCTAAAAGTTTGTTTGCTTTTAACATTTTTTCAATAGATTGTTGAATAATCTCTATATATTCTCTATATTTTGTGATTTTTAAGAAAGATTCTTCCATTTTAAAAAAATCAGACTCATTTAACTCATTAGACCTCTCTATTGTCTCAAATTTATTACAAAAATCAGAAAATAAAACTATTAAATTGTAGTCTTTTATAGAAATGTAATTCCATTTCCATCCTTCTTTTATTATTTGAGCAACATATTTTTTAACAGGAATAATATATTTTACAAACATATCATCAAGTTTGTTTTTAAAAAGAGAATCTAGTTTAATTTTACTGAAAAAGAAAAAAGGTATTTTTAACAAATCGAATTTTTTATTCCATAGTTTTATTTTTGGATTATGATCAAACAAATATTCAAAAACATCTGGTCTTCTCAGATTATTTTTTATAACGGGTTTTGGGTTTTTATATACTGTTTTTATGTAACTATATAAATCATCCATTGTTTTTTTTACCTTTTCATTTTTTTTCTAACGAAAGCATTGAACTAAATATTATTATATATTTTAATCAAAAGCAAGTATAAATTGAGAATTTATTTTAAGATTAAATAATTTTTTTTTGTATTATTTTTATGATACAAAATGTAAAAAATAAAAATTTTATTCCTCCATTATTGTTAATTAATAATCTTTTTAAATTTATTATAAACTATCATTTATTATCAAAAATACTAAATTTATATTTTTTTTTAGTTAGATTAGGCAAAAATTTTTGGATATATGGAAGAAAATCAAATTTTTATATAATCCATTTACCTTATCTGATAAAAAAAAATCACTTAATTTATAATACTATATTACTTCAATTTTATTTTGAGTTAATTGTATATTTATTATTATTATATATCCAAAAAA
>MIAN01000131.1 GCA_001829125.1 Spirochaetes bacterium GWB1_27_13
TTAGAGCAGTCTTAAAAAAAGATTTTTTACAATGGTTTAATAGTCAATCACCTGATGTTTTGTGTCTTCAAGAAACTAAAATTAGCGACCATCAAATAGATGATGAAGTAACGATTCCATCCGAATACTATACAATTTGGAGTTGTGCCAAAAGAAAAGGTTATAGCGGAGTTGCAAACTTTTTAAAGAATAAGCCAATTTCAGAAAAAATTATTTTTGAAAAAGACATTCTAAATAATGAAGGTCGTATAATAGAAACAGAGCATAACGATTTCTTCCTTTATAATGTTTATTTTCCTAATGGTCAAAAAGATGATGAGAGACTAAAATTCAAATTAGATTTTTATAAAGAATTTTTAGACTATGTTTTGGAAAAAAAAGAAACCACTGGTAAAGAAATAATAATTACTGGAGATTTTAACACTGCACACACAGCAATAGACCTAAAAAATCCAAAAGAGAACGAAAATTATTCTGGATTTATGCCAATAGAAAGAGAATGGGTTACTCGATATATTGAGGCTGGTTTTGTTGATATTTTTAGAGAATTACATCAAAAAGAAGAAGGTCATTACACTTGGTGGACTTATAGATTTGGTGCAAGGGATAGGAATGTAGGGTGGCGTATTGATTATTTTATGATTACCAAAAATTTAGTTACAAGAGTAAAAGATTGTGGTATATTAAAAGATGTTTTGGGTTCTGATCATTGTCCAATATTTTTAGAATTAGAATAGGAAGGTTTATGAGATTTTTTTTAATTTTGACTGTGACGATTTTATTTTTTTCGTGTAATTTAAATACAAAAGGGCAATCTTTACCTTTAGACGCATTTAATTATACAGAAGAGTTAAAGAATACTATGAAAACTTTAACAAAAAAAACAGAATGGACTGATTTAAGCAAAGAAATTGTTTTGGTAACAGGAAATAAATTTTCAGTTACAAATAAATATGCAATTCCATTCTTATATAATGAGCTTCAAAAATATGCTGTGCCTATCGAAGAGTACACAAAAGAAGAAATTGAAGGTTTTCTAAATTACACTGCATTAAATAGAGCATTGACTTATGCAATGTACCTTGAAGCAAAACAAAAAGGTTTTGATGTAACAGATGATGCTGTTAAAGAAAGATTAAACAAAATAAGCAATGGTAATATCGATGCTTTTAGACAAACAATCGAAAAAGGTCCATTTAAATTTGAATTTGTTATGGAAGATATAAAAAGAGTGGAAATAATTGAGAAATTTAAAGATAACTTTATAATAAAAGATGTAACAGTTGATTCTAAAGAAATTAAGGATTATTACGATAAAAATCCTTCAGTTTCACTTATCAATCCAAAAGCTGAAGTTAGACATATATTATTGCTTACTCAAGGCATCGCAAAAAAAGAAAAAGATAAAAAATTTGAGCAAATCAAAAAAATTTTAGCCGAAGCAAAAAGCGGTAAAGATTTTGCCGAACTTGCAAAAAAATATTCAGAAGACACAGGCTCAAAAAATAGTGGTGGAAAACTTGGCGATTTTATTGAAAAAGGTCAGTCTGTTAAAGAGTTTGATAATGCTATCTTTAATACAAAAGAAGGTCAAGTTAGTGATGTTTTTGAAACAGAATATGGTTTTCATATTGTCAAAGTTGATAAACTAATAACTAATGGTAAGAAAAAACTGCCAGACGTAAAAGACCAAATTCAAGAAATTATAAAAATTGAAAAACAAAATAAAGCGATAGACAAAGCAAAACAAGACATCGAAAAAAAATACAATATAAAAGTAGCAAAAGTTAGTTAATTTATTTTATTTGGAAATAGGGGGTAGCTAATTTTAGTTACCTCCGTTTTAAAAAAGGGAATTTTATCTATTAAAGTAAAAGATATTAACTTCCATTTACAAATTTTGGATAATTTAGGTAATTGTATAATTGTAGTTATAGGCAAGACTCCGTGTAAAAAAATAGTTAAATCCAGAAAAAATTGTTTTAAAATAATTAACTATTATAATATACTCCGCCCCAAGTACCCACTGTACTTGGTGGGAAAGAGGAAATATATGCAATATTCTGATTATAAATTAAAAAATCCTATAGAGAATAAAGATTATCCTATATGGTCTGCTTATGCAATAGAAAAGATCAATAAAATTGTGCAAAAAGCAATTGATTCTGGCGAAAATAAAATATTTATAAGAACTAATCTAAAAATGGGGCTACCTATGGAAAATATCAACAAAATAGCAGGTCCTTTTATTGAAGCATGGGCTTATGAAACTTTTTTAGCAATTTCTGACGATCCTAAAAATCCATATAAATTAGTTAATGTTGAAGCAAAAGAAAGATTATATATGGCAGATGTAATTTTAGTATTTAAACTAAAAGATAACCCAGAACAATTTATAAACGCTGAGGTTGATGTAAAGGCAACTGCTGAAGATATTAAAGATAGTGGCAAATCTCCTAATATAACTTCTTATGCAAGAATTCGTACTGCTTATGTTGAAGACCCGGATTATTTATTTATTATTTTATCAATTAAACATAAAGTTTATGCTACAAAAAATTTTGAAACAAAAATGTTTGATGGCATAATGGAAGTAACATCATTTAATGCCTATGATTTAAAATATATGTCATCTTCTGATATTAGTTATAACCCTGCTTTAGGTACTGGGCAAATACAACTAAGAGATATACATTATGTTGATGTTGAAAAACGAACAACTTTTGAATTTTGTAAACTACTAGATACAAAATATTTAAATTCATCGAAAAGATCAATAAATGATTGGTATGATTTAGCATCAAAAAATGGATGGATAAAAGAAGATGTCTAAAATAGAAATAATAAATGCTGATGCTTTAATTAATCTAAAAGAATTACCAAACGAATCAATAGATTTAATAATTGCTGACCCTCCTTATAATTTAAAAAAAAATTATGGAAATAATTCTGATGATTTTACCCATGATGAATATCTTGTTTTTTCTCGTCAGTGGCTTACTGAGAGTAAAAGAGTTCTAAAAAAAACAGGCACTATTTATGTATTTATGGGTGTTAGATATATTTCTTATATATATCATATTATGGAAAAAGAACTTAATCTTAATTTTAATAGCTGGATTACATGGCATTATACACAAGGATTAGGAAAAACAAAGGGATTTTCCCCAAGACATGATGACATCTTATTTTTTTCAAAAACTAATGAATACAAGTTTAATTTAGATTCGATTAGAATACCCCAAAAATATTATCGATCTATTAATAACATGCGTGGTGCAAATCCTGGAGATGTTTGGCAATTTTCTCATGTTCATTATTGCAATGAAAATAGACAAGATCATCCAACACAGAAACCAGAGGGGTTAATGGAAAGAATGGTTTTGGCTTCATCAGATATAAATGATAATATTTTAGACCCTTTTTCTGGTTCTGGTACAACCTTAAGAGTTTGTCAACAACTAAATCGGAATTGCATAGGAATTGAGATAAATCCTGATTATGTGAAAAGTACAGAAAATCGACTAGCAAAAAAATTTACAAGTTTTGATAGTATTGACCCTAGAATGGAAAGAGTTCCTTATGATTTAAGAGATGAAAAAATTAGAGAAGAATATTTAAAAAATCATATACAATGGTTTCTCCAACATCATAATTCTTCTATAGAAACATTTTATAAATCAGTGGAAGAAATATATGGTGTAAAATATAGTAGAAAAGTCAAGAAAATTGATTTATTGGAATCAAACTTATTTAATTTCTAATATAAGCCATCCTTGACTTAGCTGGTTAGGGGCGTAAAAGAAAATTTTAATAATTTGCATTCAGTTCAGCTGATAACCCACTGGATTTTATATGATTTTGTTGAACTTTTTAAAAATTAGCATATAATATGCCATTGGAGTTTGATACGTATTTTTTTTGTAGTTTTTATATATTATTTTAATATAAATTTATAAAAATATCAATTATATTCTTTCCACCGCAACAGCGGTTTAGTTCAACTGCAAGTTGTCAATTTATCTTGATATTTTTGAATGATTTAATTAAAATTGCATTACACTATTTAATCTGTGTTAATCCGTGACAATCTGATTAATCTGTGTTATAATATCAATTAAAGGAATTAATTTGTTTCAATCTAAGGATGATTTCTTTAAAAAAAGAGATTTTAAAAATATAACAAAAGATGATTTGGTAAACTTCAAAAAATACTTAACGATAAAGCCTCAATACCAAAAATTTATCTATGATTTAATAAAAAAATCTATTGAAAATAACAATTTTACATATTTTGAGATAGAATTTGTCGAAATGTTTGAATTATTTTCAATTTCTAATATCAAAGAAATACTTTTTGTAATTTCAAAAAAAGAATTTGGTGATTTGTATTTATTAAAAATAATCAAAAATATTCAAAATAAAACGATTCTTAATGATATTCTTTTGTTTATTGGTGAAAATGATTTTACTTTGATAAAAAATGTCAATTATATAGAAGAAATTTATTTGAATAATATTTTTAGAATTGAACTTATTGCTAAAAATGGGATTAAAAATTTCTTTTTATTGTTAAATTTTGGTATTTTAAATCGAAATCAAGATATAAATAATAGATTTGTTACTTTATTGGTAAATATCATAAAAGAATATAGAGAATTCATATTTTCAATAGCAAAAAATAAAGTTGTATCTTTTGTTGAAGAACTTATAAATATAAAAGACAAACTTCTCCTTGAAGAACAAAAGATAAAAATTGATTATATTTTAGAATTTGATTTATGGGATTATTCTGAGACTGTAGATGAGTTAAAAAAATGGTTTTATGAGATATGTAGTATAATATTAAATAAAAATGCTGATTATACGCATCTTTTTAAACAATTAAATCAAATTTCAAACAATACATTCAAAAAATTTGATTCTAAGATGAATAATTTTATATTAAATATAAAAGAACTTTCTTACTCTTTGTATGATGAAAATACTCAATTTGATATTAATAAAAGTTTTGATCCTTTAGAAGCAATGATTATTAAGAAAACTCTTTATAAATTATTTGTTTATTATTCTCAAAACAAACAAATAAATGAAAATCTAAGTATTAAATTATTAAATCTAACAATGGATGA
>MIAN01000132.1 GCA_001829125.1 Spirochaetes bacterium GWB1_27_13
AATATTTTATTTTGGAATAATATTAATTACAATTGGTAGCATTTTTAGCTTTATTAATGGAATAATTTGTAATATAATATATAATAGAATATTTAGGAGGTTTTTTATGGATGACACTTTATTTATTCAAAAAGGAGAAGACCTTCAATGTGTTTTATGTCCAAATTATTGTGTTTTAAAAGATGAACAATTTGGGCTTTGTCATATTCGTAAAAGGCAGAAAGATAAAATTTTTAACCCCTATTCTGGGATAATTTCTTCGGCTTCAATTGACCCAATCGAAAAAAAACCACTTTATCATTTTTTACCCAAAACTTCTATTTACTCAGTAGGTTTTTTTGGTTGTACTCTAAAGTGCCAATTTTGTCAAAATCATTTAATAAGCCAAGTTACCCCAGATGAAGATATTCATAAAGTTTCACCAAATGAAATGCTAAATTATTTGATGAAAAATAAATTGAGTTCAATCGCTTTTACATATTCTGAACCAACTCTGTATTTTGAATGGGTTTTGGAAGTTGCAAAACTCTGTAAAAAAAACAATATAAAGACAATTTTGGTTACAAATGGTTATTTAAATCCAAAACCAGCAAGTATCTTACTCGAATATATTGATGCTGCAAATATTGATTTAAAATCATCAAAAATCGAATTTTATAAAAAAGTATGTTTTGGTAAAATTGATCCAGTAAAAGAATTCATTAAAATCGCTTACCAAAAAAAAGTCCACATTGAACTCACAACTTTAGTTGTCACAAATACAAATGATGATATTGAAGAATGTAAAGAAATAACTGATTTTATTGCTTCTATTTCAAAAGATATTCCATTTCATATATCAAGATACCATCCACAGTACAAATTTACAGAACCACCAACACCACTCGGTACAATAAACTCGTGGATTACCGAAGCAAAAAAGAAACTAAATTTTGTTTATGGTGGAAATATTTCTGAGTTAGGGAATACTTATTGTAAAAACTGCGGTGAATTACTTATCGAAAGAGAATACTATGATATTTTAATAAAAAATTTATCAAACGATGGAAAATGTAAGAAATGTAGTGAATTTAATAATTTTGTTATGTAGGTGAAAACTTGTCTCAAAGTTTTTGTGATTAGTTAAAATTTTATAACAAACTTCTGAAAACAAGGAGTAGTTTACTCCTTGTTTTCATGGAATTTATTAAGAAATTAATTCCATAACTCTTTTATTGCTAAGATTGAAAGTATTCAATAAGTTTGTGCTACCTATATTTTGTATAGATTCTTCTACCATATTAAATTGTTTTGAATTAGTGCTAATTATATTTTGTGAAGCAATTTCTATAGCTTTAAACTCTTTATTAAGATTTTCATAACTGTTACTTATAACATCTTTTAAGTTAGAAATATCATTTTGTAAATTATCATTGGATTTAAAATGATTTTTCAAAATTTGTTCATTATTAAAAATACTTTCATTGATAATTTTACTTATTTCTTCTGTGTTATTGCCTTGTTGAGCGGTCTCAATTATAGATAATTTTTGTTCAATGAATTGGATTTTACTTAGTTCATTTTCATAAGTTGATAATCTGTTGTTGTTACTCATAATCCTTGATTTGAAATTGTTATCATTGAACTTAATATCAGCAAAGTCTTTTAACAATTTTTCTTTTGGAATGTCATTTTCTGTTTTTTGTACAACTTTATTATTAGTATCCTGCTCTTTTACCTTTTTTAATAAAAGTTCCGAATTGGAAACTAACTTCCCTGTGTTAATATTCATAAAACCCTCCTTGATATATCCCCTATTGAATTTTAGCATATATTTTTAAAATTTCCAATAAATTTTAAAAAAAAATTAACTTTTCTGTTAATTTTTATCGGAGGTTTGACGAATTTATTGAGTTTTTCAACGATTATTTTCTTCTATTTCAATATTATTTATTAAATCATCCTCGTTAAATAAAAAATTTGTAGAATCTACATAAGAATATGTTAATTCTTCAAAAAGAACTTTCTTATATTGATTTTTAACATAATATTTATTAGCTATTGGTATTGTTACAATAGCCAAACTTATAGCAACCACAAGGATAACCAAAGCATATCTTAGGTTATAAAGCAAAGTTGTTACTTGTTTTTGTTTAGAATATTGATACTTGACATCATCAGTGGTTAAATTTTTTAATTCATTTAACCCTTTAAAGAATTTATTTGTATCATTGTTACCACTATTTTTGTAATTTTTTTTAAGATAATCATATTTATTCATATTTATCCCCCAATAACTTCATTATATTTACTTTTGCTCTATTTAGCCTTGATTTCACTGTTCCTGTTGGAATATTGAGTATTTTAGATATTTCTTCATATTTTAAATTCTCTACTTCTGCTAAAATAAATACTTCTTTTTGGGCATCTTCTAATTTATCCAATGTCTCATAAAAAAATTTCACTTCTTCTTTTTGTATCAAATAATCCAAATCTATTTTTTGTATTCTTTCATCATAATTTATAATTAAATTCTCTATTCTTTTTCTTTCTTTTATCTTATTCTTAATATATTTTACACAAACATTCCTTGCAATAGAGTAAATATAGGTGTTTAAAGAAGATTTATTCTTAAAATTAGACAAACTCAAAAAGATATTGTAAAAAATATCTTGAAGCAATTCTTCTTGCTCTTCTTTATCTTTTGTATAAGTAAAAATAAATCTTCCAATTTTCTCTTTGTAATCTTTATAAATATTTTCAAAATTCATTTTTTTCTTCTAACATCATTCCTTTTTTGTGCATCATATTACCATTTCTAAATTTTTTAAATCTACCTCTAACAATTCTATATTTGTTTTTTTGCTCTTTGTCTAAGTTTTTTATTATTTCAACATCCATCATTAGTAAAGAATATCTAAGTTCAACTTCTATTTTACTTAATTCTTCAAGTTTTGTTTTAACCAATTCTGGATTTATATCGTCTTGAAATAATAATTGCCTTATCTCTAGATGTTTAATTTGTAATTTTAACTCTAAATCAGTCCTTTTTGACTCATAAGAAAAAATAATCTCTTCAATCTTTTTTTGCTGATCTTTCGTTAAATTAAGCTCTTCCAATAAATCTGGCTCAACACCAAAGGCTATATTTGCTAAAAATACAAAAATTATAAGATAAAAAAACTTCATAAATCCTCCTATTTTCTTTTTTGCTTCTTTTTTCTTTTTGTGTGGTAAAAATAAAAAAACATTTAAAAATCGATTTATATTAATATAGTATATTTTTTGTTGATTTTGTTCCATAAATTTCTTATATTTATATAGAATTTTTTATTTATTTAAAAATTTCTTGGAGGTATAATTTGGAAATTAAAGATATTGTTATTAAAGAGATTTTTCCGATTGAAAAATTTAACTTTAACAAGTTTTCAGAAGAAAATTCAACTTGTTTTACAGGCTCTCCGATTCAGCATCCTTACGAAGATGATAAATTTATTTTAATTTGTGATCCATTAAGCGACCACACGCAATTTATAGAATTTTCCAAATCAGATATGATTTTCCTTGAAGAATTACAATCAATTGTAACAAACAAAGGTGAAAATGTCACAATAACTAAGGTATGGATCAAAAGCGGGTCTTTAGCATTAAGATACGAACCTTTTATCGTTGGTAAAACAAAAGATTATTTTGGAGGCTTCAATAAATTGACAAAAAAAATTACTTGATAATAAATATTAATAGAATCTAAAATTTCTCATAGAGGCACAAAGAAGACGAAAAAAATATATTTATTGATTTTTTTCTTAATCTTGTGCCTTTTTGAGGTGTTTATTTTAGTTTTTTGACCAAATACTAATCTCTATTACCATTTTATTCGTTATTTTTAGAATTGGTATATTTTAAAAAAACTAATTTAGATTAATATTTTTTTATTTCTTACAGACAATAATGAGTTACTTATAATAACCTTTTAATAATTTTTCATATAAAGCTTTATAAGTCCCGTCATCTTTTAATTTTTTTAGCCCTTTGTTAAAAATTTCTAAATATTCCTTTACTTTAGGATTATTTTTTGTAAAAATTATATGACCAGTAGTAGTTGTAAGTGGTTTTTTATTATGATCAAATTGACTGACAATATTTTCGTCAAAAAGATTTCTTAATACAGTATAACCAGTTACAACTTCACAAGGGAAAATATCTATTCTATCATAGTTTAATTTTTTAAAATTTGAATCATCTGATACAGCTTCATCAAAATTAAGAATTTTATCAGTACCCATCTTCCAAAATTCAGAAGTATAAGTATATCCTATTGTTACCCCAATTCTATATTTTACTAAATCTTTAAGAATATTCCAATTTGATATTGGATTAGTTTTTTTATAAAAGAAAACAACTTCTTCATTCATAACTGGATCACTGTAATATGTTTCAGTTCTTTTTACTTTGTCATCTAGCCAATAAGCACCTGCAATACATTGTCCAGATTTTATTACTTCATAAGATCTTTTCCAAGGATAAAAACTAATTTCAACTTTATGTCCCATTACTTCAAATGCTTTTCTAGTAACATCAAGTACAAATCCATTGTCCTTAATTTTTTCTCCACACCACGGAGCATATTCTCCAGAAGAAATCGTTATTGTATCGCTAAATGTATAAGTAGAAAAAATTAACGAAAAAATAATAATAAAAATTATTTTATTATTGCTTAAATTATTTTTTTGATGGTTCATTTTGTTCCTCCTCTAATAGACTCTATGGATTATTTTTTTTAATATTGTATATTTTCGCATAATATTTATAAAATAGTCCATAATACATAAATTTTAATTGAAATTCATACAAAAGCCAATATAATCACTAAAAAACTCAATTTTTAATAAAAAAAGAGAGACTGCAAGTAATGCAGCCTCTCTAAATTTAATAGTATTAACCAATTTTAAATTAATAGTTGATATTCATAGATTCAAATGAATTAATGTTATAAAATGAGTTTGAATATTGAAATAAATTTATCCCTGATGTAGTTGATGCTAATGGTTGATTAAGATAATTTATCCAACTACCAGTATTAGTAGTAGTATTTGTATAACTAAAATTCAATCCTGCAACATCTATTCCAAATAAAGTCTTTGATGTTACCCCTGATACATCTCCCCAAGTTATTAGTGAACCTCTACCTAATATTGTTAAATTTGTAGAAATATAAGTTGTGTCCAACGGAGGACTATATCCTGCTACATGAGTAACATTGTCGTTTACGCCAATAGTTATGCTATCATTAAATAAATTTGTAATGCTTGCTGATATAGAAGCAAATACAGAACTATTTATTACAGTTGGATTATTAGGATCCCCTTGAACAGCATATACTTTCCACAAAGACCCTACCTTAGTACTAAAATTTAACCCCAATTTATACGTTCCTGCATCAATTTCTGCTTGAGCCCCAACTCCAAAACCTACAAGATATTTATCAATAGCCCAGCTTCCCAAAATAGATTTAAAGCCATAAGCCCCATAATCAGAAGCATTTTCTACTTTCTTTAGAGTAATAGAACCAAATATTCCTCCGTATCCACCACCTAGTGTTATACTTATTCCTTGAGGAATCCATTTATCCGCAATATTACCCATAACATTACCTGGTAAAAAACCACAAAGATTATGTACTACAACCTGTGAATTTCCTACACAAAAATTTCTGTTATTTTCTACTTCTAATGTGTAGACTGATGTATTTTTCTTAATCAGTTTAACCTTGCTTACTGTTTTTTTTATGCCATCCGCTGTAACGACAAGCATACCTGGTGCTAAGGCAAATGCAGAAAGCCATCTTTCTTTTCCTTCTATTATAGCTCTATAAGGATGCTCAGGAGTTGACTCAATAAGCTCTCCTTCTATTGTCACTTGTACTATTTCTTCAGTTGCATTCTGTTTTAATGTGACCACTTTCTGATAGCTGAATTCCCCAGTCTTTTCATTCATTGTATAAACTTTATCGCCTTTTTTTATTTTTTCGATGGTCTTAAATCCTTCAATAGTTCTTACTAAAGTACCAGCTACAAAACAAGTTTCTATTTCTGCATATTTTATCGTTTTTCCGTTATATAGTACCTGCATATCTTCTATATCAATTTGATGTCCTTGACAGTCCTTTACTTGTATTGTTCCCAAAGAACTTCTTGACATAGAATAAAGCGTACCATTTTCTATAACATAACCATTGTCTGTAATAACAATATTCCCTGTATTATTCTTTAGCACCCTAACCTTAGTACCAACATATTGTTTCCCAGCCCAGGAGTTAATACTGCTACCCATCCAACTCTCAGAGTTAAAAACTTGCATTAGAACCTTGGCTGTGTCCCATGAATTACAAGTAGATGTTGGTATAAATCCCCATTGGATACCATTGTAATTATAATTGAATAATACACCTCCGTAAGAGCCATCAGTTTTTATTAGTTTCAAAGCCCATACTACTACTGTATTATATCCAAAAAAATTTACTGTTGTAGTATCTCTTGTGTCAAGCCATAGTCCCCAACCAACATTAGCAGCCAATGAACTTCCCATGGATACTTGAGGAGATGCAGAGTCTGTGTCAGTTCCATTTGATAGGAGAAGGTTTGGCGGAAGATTTGCAACAGCAAAAGCACAAGAATTATCATTTCCTGTTGTTGGTAATATTGTACTAATATGAAGTAAATATGATTGAAAATTATTTGCTCCATTTAGTATATGCACAGCAGTCTTACCAGAAGCAGTACCAGTTTTTTTGATATAATATAAATCTGGTTTTCCATCGAAATTATAATCACCAAGAGCAAAAGCACAAGAATCATCGTTTCCTGTTATCCCTTGAGCTGTACCAATCTGAAGTAAATATGATTGAAAATTATTCGCTCCATTTAGAATATGTACTTCTGTTTTACCTGTGCCAGTACCAATTTTTTTGATATAATATAAATCTGGTTTTCCATCATTATTATAATCAGCAACTGCAAAATCACAAGAATTATCGTTCCCTGTTGTCGGTAGTATTGTACTAGTTTGAAGTAAATAAGACTGAAAATTATCAGCTCCGTTTAGAATATGTACTTTAGTTTTACCCGTACCAGTGTTAGTCTTTTTGATATAATATAAATCTGGTTTTCCATCATTATTATAATCAGCAATAGCAAATGCACAAGCATTATTATTTCCTGTTGTTCCTAATACTGTACCAGTTTGAAGTAAATATGAGTGAAAATTATTCGCTCCATTTAGAATATGCACTTCAGTTTTCCCTGTGCCAGTATTAATTTTTTTGATATAATATAAATCTGGTTTTCCATCATAATTATAATCTGTGGCAGCAAAAGCACAAGAGTTATCATTTCCTGTTGCTCCTAGTACTGTACCAGTTTGAAGTAAATAAGACTGATAATTATCCGCTCCATTTACTAGATGCATTTCAGTCTTACCTGTACCAGTATTAGTTTTTTTGATATAATATAGGTTAGGATGATATGTTACACCAGACGCATCTACACCATCGCCATTTTGAATTGTTTCTACTGTCTCACTGTTGTCACTTGATACTGAAGTTTCCACAGATTCTAATACATTGCTCTGTGAACATCCTGTAAAAACAATCCAAAATGTTAATGACATAATTATCATCATAATCAAAGTTATAGATTTCCATAAATTTTTCATTGATAAAAACTTTTTTGTAAAATTTGTTTTTGTTTTCATGATTCCTCCTAATTAAAATTACAAATATATACTTAATAACCAAAATCACTTATCATCCAAAATGACTATGAAGAATTGAGTTGTATAATCATACAAAACCTCCTCTTTTTATTGATATAATTGATGGTAACAAAATATTAAAAATTAAATAGGTTAAAGATGGTAGAAATATGGTTAAAACCGAACCAAAAATTGATTTTTTTAAATTTTTTGATTTTGTATAATTTTTATCATAAATATTTACTAATTAATTCATTCGTTAAATCCCAAACTCGATTTGATTCTGTTGTACTTATTTTTATAAGAGGATATGGTTTTATTTTATTTATACTATAATAAATTCCTTTTCTTTGATTTGCTATTACATCATTGATAACACTGTAAATATTTTCAGCAGATTTTTCTACTGGCATTCCCATTATCAAATTTGCTATTTTAACAATAAATCTCATAGGTTGTGGTTCGTTTTTCAAAATTTTAGTTTTTACAAGTCCAGGCATATAAATATTCATAGGAACTCGACATCTTTGGTTAAATTCTCTTGAATATAATAGAACTGCCCATTGATACCTACTTAAAGCTTTCATAGCAGAATATCCTTTTTCAATAAGAAGGTCGTCATAATCAATAGGAAAAAGACTCAAACCAACAACTGTTAGAATTTGTGAACCGGGTGTTGCATTCATCACTACTTCTAGTTTCTTAGCCATAAGAGACCGAGAAAGATGAATTAATGCTAAATGCCATTCCATTCCTTCTTTTGTTATAGTTCTTTCTTGTTTAAGTGCATTCGCATTTAGAAACAAAAAATCTAATTTTTTATGAGATGAAATAAATTCTTCAGATGCTCTTTTTACATCACTTAGCAGAGAAAGATCAGCTAAAATCGATGATATATCTTGATTTTGTGTTATATTTTTTAATTCTGATACAGTTTCATTACATTTCAACTTGTTTCGACCAATAATTACAACTTTCCAACCTTTAATCAACAATTTTTTTGCAGTTGCCTTACCAATGCCATCTGTTCCACCAGTTATCAATGCAACCTTTTTTTCATCCATAATTTTTTACTCCTTACTAAAGTCTTTTACATAGTTAAATACTTTTAAAAAATTACTAAAGCCTTTATATTTAATATAAAGGCTTTAGATTTAAAACTTTTTTGTGTTAATCCAATTTTACTTTTTTAAAAACTAATATAACCCTATATACTTAAATCTAGGGTTAGTACCTGAAAGATTGAATGTTGTAGCTGGATCATCATCAGATAATCCACTGTAATATTTGAGAGGATCATAAAGTAGCATAGTATTCACATATTCAGCCCCAGACGAAGAATCTCCAAAAGTAGATGGAAAGGCAACGGAATAAAAATAAGTACCTGTATATGAAGTTGCATATTCTGCAGTTGAAAGATACCAATTTTTTGTAGTTGTTGTAGGATCTCCAAAGCCATTAATTGGAAAGATAGGAGTATTTGGAACTACAACCCCTATCATTTTACTTGAGGCAGATAGTCCACAAAGCTCATAAAATCCATTTACAGAAGGAACACGATCATAATTACCATAAAAATAAGCATCTCCATCATCATTTGGGTGGTATGTTTTTTTAGATTGATTCAATAATATTTCAGAAGTGCTGCCAGATGCATAATGACAAAGATAATAACTTACATCTACCTCCGATTCAATCTTACCAGAACTTGTCGTTTTACTTTTTATATATAAAAATTGATTATGTCTTAAATCAGCATGTAGAAAATAAATTTTTGTCAAAGATCTATCCATCTTTTCTTCTCCAATATTATTTACTAGATTTTTTGATAATTTAAGATTCCATGGCTCATTTAATTCAAATCCATTACATTTATAAGTCGTATTCATAGAAAAAGTACCTGTGCCACTAATTGTAGTTGTAACTCCATCATTAGTACCTGTAAATGCCATTTGTTTTGTTCGAATATGTGATTGTGTAACTAGAACTTCTTGATCACCAACATAATCAATAGCAATTGGCATATCTGCAAAAGTTCCATTTAGATTTGCATTATTTTGATAATTACCAGGGTAATCAGAACTTGTTTGTATTACATCTTCATTGCCAGTTACTGCTGCAACTTTTCCTTCACTTATATTAACAGAAGCAGATGATGGTGAACCAAAATCAACTCTACATACTACTGTTGTTAAAATATTATCAGTGTCTGAGTGCAAGTAAAGAACTGATGCACATTTTGTTGCTGATTCATTAAAGAAATAACTATTATTTCGCAGGCTATTATTCCATTTATAATTGGTTGGTAAAGTAATATTACCAAGCGAAACAGCGCTAGCCCCTGGAGTATCTAATTGAATTGACCAAATTTTATCAACATCTTCACTAAATTTTGTTGTTACAGCAAGTAAATATCGTTTACCTGTAGAATCATGCCTTATTGCTGCTCCTGAAACCCAGTCTGCTCCAACATTAGAAAAATCGTATAATGTCTTCCCCCAAAGAAATACTTTAGTTCCTCTATGTACATAGTAAGGATCATCTCCTGGAGGCACTTCCCATCCAGAAAGAGCTGGAAAATAACCCTGTTTAATTACCGTCTTATAGTCTGTTAGAGAATTATTATTTATCTTATTATTAAAGCCAACTTTAAGCCAATTAGTAATCCCCGTAGTCATCACAGGATTATTACTTCCTTCCATATAAGGAGTATTAAGCTCTGGGATACTTCTTCCATGAGGACCTTTCCATGTTAGATATCCTTTAAACTTCCCGTTCACTTTGTAAACCCAGTCAAGATTACCATACCCTTGATATGTATTATAAAGCCACCAGAAAGAACCAGAACCTTCCCCATTAAATTTAATATCTGGACTAGCATCCTTAACAACATAATCACCACCACTATTTGTTGTCAACAATTTATATCCCATTGATGTAGAATCTGAAGAAGGTATTGATAAAAATCCAGCTTTTTTTTCTCCTGCTGGATTTATTGCTTTTGCAACAACAGCAAAATTACCATCAACACCATTAAAGTCTCCTTCATTTCCTAGTTGTCCCCTAAATACTAAAAGACCTCCTTTTTTATTCCAATTCTCAACAGTAACTGGTTTTGTATCAAAGTCAAATGCAAAATCTGATTCTTTATTAGCTGTGATTGTTCCTGTTATTTCTCTATCTAAATGTCTCACACCATTTTTATCATCAAAATATACTTCAAACTTGCCAGTCATCGTTTCATTTGTTAGGTTTACAACATGAAATCCATCTTCTTTTTTAACTACATCTATCTTTCCTCTAAAGAAATAGTTAATTAAACCAGTAGAGTAAGCAACACATCTTTTTAATAATACTCCTCTCCAACCATCATAGATAGTTTTATTAACTGTTAAGATTGTTTGAATATTATTTTGTTTAACATCCTTCACTTTCCTTTTTAATAATACTTTTACATTTGTATCTTCATAGGATGAGTTTGGGTTAAGAGTATCTACTACTTTTTTCATAATAATATATTGTTGTGATATGATTTTTAGAGTTCCACCAATATCTGAGCTCGAATTTTGTATAGTTTCTGTTGTATAAATATCTGAACTTATATCTGGATTAGGAAAAGCAAAATCTTTATTTGAAGGAAGGCTATCCAAAGTGAAAAAATTCCTACTTGTAAAATCAGCTAGTCCTTTACCTCCTAAAACATTATTCCCAGAAGAATATGCTGTACTATAAAAGTCGCCATATTTATTAAATTGAACATTTGGATCATTATAATTAACAGTAGGATAATTTGCTGTTATATTATAATTACCTTTACTCAAATCCTCATCTAAAGATTTTTCAGGTAAAGTCGCTAAAAACTGAGTTGAATGTGTTTCGTTCCTAACATGTTGTGGTTGTCCCATATCACACAATAAATGAACTGCATGACCTAAACTCTTATATACTGTATTCCAGTACAATTGACGACCTTGTTTCTGGGTTAAAGGAATCAAATTTCCAGTAATATCAATGCCAGATGAATCACGACCTGTTAATGCTCTATACATTGACTCTCTTGCATCCATTATAGAAAAATGATTTTTTCTATTTGCCTTCGGAGTATAGCTATATTGAAAATTTTCAACTCCTATTGCCCAATCAGGTGTTCGTAGATTTTCATCAGGTGGAGTCCCTGTAATTAATACAGTTGTTAAAGGGATGTTATTTTGTGGATCAAAAAAATGATTAAATGGTCTCATTATTTTTCCATAGGATGATATATCAGGAGTAAATCTACCTGATTCGTCAAGTCCTGGAAGTGAACTTTCACAGTCATCTTCTCTAACCGCCCCTCTCATTAACCAACCTTTTTTATCATAACTTAATCCATTAAACAAACCATCATGCCATGCCATAGTTCTTACATTTGCTGTAGAACTATTAGCATCAATATATTGATCTGATCCAGTATCAAAAGTCATATTATAGTCAATAAAAAAGTCAGAATTATTAATTACAGAGTTTTCAAATGCTATCTGTGCCATTGTCTTATGAGCTACATCATAATAAGCAAATGTACACAATGTAATTACTAATTGAAACAGAAAAATTAATGCTATTTTTGCTTTCATATTTATTCCTCCTTAATAACCTAAAAGATACCATTTTCCATCAGAACCTTGTTCAAAATCAAGAACATAGAGTTCTCCTTCATTATTAGCCTCTTTAGGTGGAAGAATATATACCTCTGCATACCCATTTCCAACATCAGGTTTCATAATAAACTTCATTCGATCAGAAAGAAAATGTAGATTACTTTGACAATCTTCCCATTCATTTTGATAATAACTTCTTCTGTTTTCTGCAAATAATGGTAATACATTGGCTAAGTTGTTTGATGATAAAGCTGTTTTAAAATTATTGATAGCATCAACTACACTTTGTTCTTCAGAGGTTAATGTTACTGGCACTATTGGTGGAACTACATCTATATCCTCCCAGTTACTCAAATCCCAGCCTGTTGAGATTATTGAGGTTGAATGTTTACATTTTAACATATAGTCAGAGCCAAGAGCATAAATGTCATAGTTAAATCGGAAATAATTATAAATAACACAAGGAGTAGATGCCATACTTTCACTACCAAGATTAGTCCATGCTTCATAATTAATAGTTGTTTTACCTTTAACTGTTGTACTAGTTATATTTCTACTCCAAATAGTACTATCAGTACCCCTAACATAAATGCTCCAAGTTCCATCTACTGGTTTACCTGGCTTTCCTGGTGTACCTAAACAAACAGATGGTGCTGATGTCCAATTGCCTCCTATACTTGACCAACCACCCCATTTATGACCATTGTTACGATTAGTCCACAAGGCATTATCTGTAGCTACAGCATAAATATTAGTTGTTCCATCAGACATTGAGACTGCTGCTGGTGCTGATGCAAAACTTCCACCTAGGCTTGCCCATCTACCCCATCCACGACGATTAGATTCTTTTACCCAAATAGCATTATCTGTACCTCGTACATAAACACTTATTGTTCCATCAGACATTAAGATAGCAGCTGGTGAAGATGTCCAACTTCCTTCAAGACTTGACCAGTTATCACACACAGAGCCATTATATGAACTATTCCAGATAGCATTATCTGTACCTCGTACATAAACACTTATTGTTCCATTTGGCATTAAGATAGCTGATGGTGCTGATGTCCAGTTTCCACCTAGACTTTTCCATGCAGTCCAATTATAGCCATCAAAATATTTAACCCATAAGGCTTTATCTGAGCCAAGTATAAATAGATGAGATGTTCCTGATAGTGTATTCACTAGTACTGGTTGACCAATATCAACTCCATCATAAGTACTATTGGATACAGATACATCAACTGTGGTTAATTTTTCGGTTACAGATTCATTAGAAACTTGTTTGTTTCCATCAATTTGACATGAAATAAACATTATTAATAGTAGGGATGATGCAATAAATCCCAAAAATCCTTTTTTGTAAATTTTTGTTTTATTTACCATTTAATCTTCCTCCTAATTAAAATTACAAATACGCATTAAAAAAAATAAAATTGTTTTGTTAATAAATAATTATGAAGAATTTAGTAGTATAATCATATAATACCTCCTTTTTTATTGATATAATTGATGGTAACAAAATATTAAAAATTAAAAAGGTTAAAGATGGTAGAAATATGGTTAAAATCGAACCAAAAATTGATTTTTTTGAAAACTATAAAATAAAGTGTGTAAATATTTTCTTAAATTGATAAGATAGGTAGCTAAAGTCTTAGAAATGCCTAATTTTTTAATAATTTCAAATATAACTTTCAAAGTAAGGTTTTAGTTGTCTTATTTTTTGAGTTATAGGGTATAGATCAAATTGAAGTTTTATTTATATCTTGTAAATTTAAATTATTTAAGTTTTTTTTGCTTGAATTGGATAAAAATAAGTTAATTTGCTATTTATTTAAAAATATTTTTTCTATTATCCATACAAATCTTACAATATTTGAGAAATTAATCCTTAACTATATCTACAATCGTTACTTTCAAATTTGCCATTTTACTGTACGGATCAAGGTGTTTTTTTTCTGTTAAAGAATTTGCCATTGCTTCTTTAAAGTGGAATGTTATAAAAGCATTTTTAGGTTTTACTTCTAATGAAATGCAACAACGTGCTTTAATTTCACCAATTGGCGAAGTTATTTTAACCCAGTCATCATTTTTTACTTTTAGTTTTATCGCGTCTTTTGGATTTATATATACTTTTGAATAAGGTTGCAAGGCGTTTATACCGTTAGATTTTCTTGTCATTGTGCCAGTATGATAATGTTCGTACATTCTACCTATTATCAATAAATATGGATATTCTTCTGTTGTTTTATAGGTTTTTGGTGGGGCTTGATAAATTAATTTTGCTTTACCTATTGTAAATTCTTCTTGATGAAGCCTTTTTACTGACTCACCAATATCATCGCATGGCCAAAAATATTCTTGTGTCTCAAGGTGATTTGGGTCAATATGTGAATAAATTTTAACAGTATCTCTAATTTCTGTAAAAATATCAAGCCAATTATTATAATGCCAATTAGCACCGCATAACTCTGCAAGTTTATTTATTATTATCCAATCCTCCAAAACATCTTTTCCCGGTGGCTCTATTATTTTATTTACTTTTTGCACTCTTCTTTCTGTGTTTGTGAATGTTCCATTTTTTTCTGCAAATGAAGAAGCTGGTAAAACAACATCGGCAAGTAAAGCAGTTTCTGTTAGAAAAATATCTTGTACTACCAAAAAGTCTACATTTTTAAGGGATTCTATTACAGATTTTGAGTCTGGATCAGAAATAACTGGATTTTCGCCCATAATATATAGAAAATCGACATCATTATTCCCACAATCAGATATAATTTCTGTTAAAGTTTTGCCAGATTGTTTTGGTATTTGAGAATCCCATTTTTTGCTAAAAAACTCATTATCATCTAGATTTTCTATACTCTTATAGCCTGGTAAAGTGCCTGGTAGAACTCCCATATCGCAAGCACCTTGAACATTATTTTGCCCTCTTAGAGGATTTACACCAGTATAACCAGCACCTACTTTTCCACAAATTAGGGCTAAGTCTGCTAATGCTATAACATTACTAGTTCCAAAACTATGTTGTGTAATACCCATTGCGTAAAAGATACTCGAAGAACCACTAATTGCAAAAAGTCTTGCTGCTAAGCGTAAATCGTTTTCATCAAGACCAGTTTCTTCAATCAAAGGTTCTAACTCAAGTTTGGATAAATCTTCTTCCAATTTGTCAAAGCCTTCACATCGGTTTTTTATCATCTCAGAATCATACATTTTTTCTTCTATTATAATTTTCATCATAGCATTTATTAGATGAATGTCTGTACCAGGATTTAGTTGTAAATGAAGGGTTGCATATTTTGCAAGTGGGCTTTTGCGAGGATCAACCAAAATTAAAATAGCCCCTTGCCTTATACGCGAAATAATTTTCCAAGAAATCACAGGATGGCTTGCTGTCATATTGCTACCAATTATAAAAAAACAATCCACATGCTCAATGTCTTCGATTGGATTTGTCATTGCCCCAGAGCCCAAAGTCATTGTTAAACCAGAGACAGACGGAGAATGACAAATTCTTGCACAATGATCTATGTTATCAGTTTTTAAAATCGTCCTAAAGAATTTTTGGAAAACATAATTATCTTCATTTGTACATCGAGCAGATGCTAACCCAGCAAAGTTACCATTTTTTGATTTTACTTCATCAATTTTTTGTTTTACATAAAGTAATGCTTCTATTAGCTCAACTTCTTCAAAGTCTCCATTTTGATTTCTGATTAAAGCCTTTTTTAATCTCTCATTAGAGTTGACAAAATCAAGCCCAAATTGCCCTTTTATACAAAGCCTTCCTTTTGATACAGGAGAATTTTTATTGCCTCTAACTTTTATTATTTTATTATTTTTTTTGTAAACTACAAGCCCACAACCAACTCCACAATAAGGACATGTTGTATTTATTTTTTGAATTTCTGGAGGTCGTCCTGCTCTAATTGCTTTTTTTTCTATCAAAGCACCAACTGGGCAAACATTTATACAGTTTCCACAAAAAATGCACTCTTTGTTTTCCTCAAGTCCTTTATTATATAAGGAAGAAACCATTATTTTATTACCTTTTTCG
>MIAN01000133.1 GCA_001829125.1 Spirochaetes bacterium GWB1_27_13
TGGAACAACTGCTGATATTGCTGCTACCTCAAATGAAGATGGGACTATGTATTATGTTATTACTACAAGTTCATCTTCACCAACTAATACTCAAGTTGTTGCTGGACAAGATAACTTAGGGGCTGCTGCTTTCAAAGCTGGTAATGCTTCAGTAACTGCTACTGTTGCTAAAACTTTTAACTTAACTGGATTAAGTGCTTTGACACAATACTATTATTATATAGTAGCTGTGGATGGTTCAACCAACAAGAGTACTGTATCTAGTGGTAACTTTACTACATCGGGTGATTATATAATACGATATAAATTTGAAAATAATGCAAATGATAGTGCAGGAACAAAGCATTTATCAACAGATTCGGGTACCCCTACTTATAGTTCATCATCACCAAAAGAAGGCTCGTATTATCTTTCTTTAAATGAATCATCTGCTTTAAAGTATGCAAGTTATAACCATTCGACTAATGCAATAACAATATCAGCATGGGTATATCTTGATAGTACTGGTACTGAGACAGACCCAACTGTAATTGATTGGAATAATTTGGGTTTCTATTATACCAAAAGTAGCATTAAATTTACAGCATCTTTAACAGCGTCAGATTTTTTTACATCTTCAAGCACTTATTCTACAAATACATGGCTACATGTTGTTATGACATGGGATGGTTCTAACTTCAAGTTATATATAAATGGTTCATCACAAGGCTCACAAGGAGCATCTGCTAATATAACAGGAACTAATGATTTGTTAATAGGAAAATATTCATCGGGTCTTTACTGGAAAGGCAAAATAGATGATGTTCAAATTTATAGTAGAGCTTTATCTTCTTCTGAGGTAACATCTCTTTATAATTCGTATTAATTTTGATTGGAAAGTATCTGTAAAATTAGTTTAGTTTTGTGGATACTTTTTTATAATTAAATATTTTTTAATAAACAAGGAGAAATTTATGGATCCATTTATTGGAGAAATTAAAGCCATTGCTTTTAATTTTCCACCACAAGATTATGCATTCTGCAATGGTCAAAAACTTCCTACTTTACAAAATCAGGCTTTATTTTCACTTATTGGAACAGCTTATGGTGGGGATAATACTAATTTTGCGTTACCTGATTTAAAAGGTCGTGTACCTATAGGTGCAACTACTATGGGAGGAACACAAACAACTTCTCCGTATCCTTATGGGAATGGCAACCCAAATGGTGGAAAGGAAGCGCTTAATAGTGGAACTATTGTAGGTGTATTATCTTCAACTGCAAGTATTACACTTAAACCTGAAAATATGCCACAACATACTCATACTGCTGATATTTCTACTCTTAATTCAACTGGAAATATTACTATAAATTGTAGTAGTGCACCAGCTACTCAAACTACTGGAGATCAAGGATATTTAGCAAATGCAAATACTGTTATCAATAGAGTTTCTAACCCTACTAATGCTTATAACACATCAACTCCAGATAAAACTTTAAAAAGTGATGCTGCTTCTTTTAGCGGTAGTATTGGTGGAAGTATAACTATTCAACCAGCAGGAAGTGCAACTCCTACAGCTATTAATATTCCTATTAATAATACAGCTTCTATACTTTTGAGTAATAGTTCTACTGCTAGTGTTGTTCAACCTTATACAATAGTAAATTATATAATTGCAATTATGGGTTTATATCCAACGAGACCATAATAATGTATTTTATCAGAAATATATAATATTTCTAATTTAATAAACAAGGAGAAATTTATGGCAGAACCATTTATAGGACAAATACTTGCTGTTGCTTTTAATTATGCACCACAGGGATGGGCAGATTGCAACGGAGCTTTAATACCTGTTCAACAAAGTCAAGCTTTATTTGCATTATTAGGAGTTACTTTTGGTGGTGATGGTAGAAACAATTTTGGGTTACCAGACTTACGAAGTCGTTCTATTATTGGCTATGGACAAGGTAAAGATAATAGTGGAAACCCGTTAAATAACTATACTTGGGGACAGAAAGGTGGTTACGAGAAGAATACAATAACAGCTATAATGGGAAATTTAAGTACATTACCACTTACAGGTAGTGCAACACTCACACCAACAAATTTACCAAATCATACTCATGATGCTGATATTTCAACTCTTAAACCAACAGGAACTGTTAGTATAGGTTGTAGTAGTGCAACAGCTAACCAAACTACTGGAGATCAAGGATATTTAGCAAATGCAAATACTGTTATCAATAGAGTTTCTAATCCTACTAATGCTTATAACACATCAACTCCAGATAAAACTTTAAAAAGTGATGCAGCTTCTTTTACAGGCTCTGGTATGACTGGAAGTGTAAATGTCTCAGGTGGTGGTGGCAATCCACAAACTCCGGTTGCTGTTAGCGTTCCTGTTAATAATGTAAACTCTGGTCTGGCTATAACAAGCATAACGGTAAACCAATATACTTCTACATATTTAAGTAATATACAACCATATTTAGCACTTCGTTATATTATTGCAATAGAAGGTTTTTTTCCATCAAGACCAAGTTAATTTCCGAACTAAAAAAAAGACTATCTCAAAGTTTTGAGATAGTCTTTTTTAATCTTGCTTTTTAGGCTTTCTTTCCATAAAATAATACATACCTCTAAGTTCTGACATTTCAAAACCAAGCCTTTCGTAGAGTTTTATTGCAGGATTGTAAATTTCAACATGAATTGATAAGATTTTGTTTTTTTCATCTGATATATTTATCAAGTCTCTAAATATTTTAGTACCTATTCCCATATTTCTATATTTTGTCAAAACTGCAATATCCATAATTCGCATTTCTTTTTTTGTTTCATGTAAATAGAGTCTACCAACTGGAGTTTTGTCAACATAGATAATATCAAACTTAGCTCCTTGATAATGCTCTGTGTATTGTTTGTGTTGAATATTAAACTGCATTCTAACAAAATTTTCTATTTCTTCGGTAGTCCAGCCTGTTTTTGCCATCTCTTCTTCCCTTGTAGAATGATATACTTGATAACTAATCTCCATATCATTTGCAGTTATTGGACGAAAATTTAGTAAAGATAAATCCATTTTTTCCATAAAATACCCTTATTCTTCTTTTAGCCTTGAAAAAACAGCTTGATAATATATAGCATCTTTTTTGGTTGGTGTAAAAAATGGACCTACAAACATATCAAATTTACCAATTTGATCGTGTTCTATAGGATATGTATTGTCATGAGCAACCCTATCAAGAGGACCTTTAAATATTAAAGAAAAAGACTCCAATCCTGGTTGATTTTTTTCTTTAATATTTATCAATTCTAACTCTAAAGGGTCAAAACCTTCAACAACAATTCTAAATTTGGTATTTAAATAAGGTTTCATAAATTCTACATTAAATTTTTCTATCATGTATTCTCCTTTTGTTTTTTTATCTCAAATTTATTATTTTTTGTCAATTACAAATCGTTTTTTTATAAATAAATGTATAATCTATAACTATTTATGAGTTTTTATTTTTTTTATTACAAAATCTTTTTGACAAATAAAAAATCTTACAGTATAACACTGATTAGCACGGATTATAACACAAATTGTCACAGATTACGCTTGTTGGTAGAATGAAAGATTACTTGATTAAAAACCAACGAAATCTGTGTTAATCTTATAAAATCCGTGTAAATCAGCGTTATGAGGATAAACATGAAAAAATTAGATAAAATATTTAAATTTTACGATAAATTCCATAAAGATTTTATAGGTGATGTTAAATCGCTAAATTGTGGACCAATTTGTTCTAAATGTGAGGCAAATTGTGAGGTTTGCTCAAAAGAAGAAGAAATTCAATACAAATATATTTGTGTTTTTTTACCTTATGAGGTAGAATATGTTGCGTATAAACTAAACATTCCATTAGAAGAATTTAAAAATAAATATGTTTTTGGTATAAAAACGCCTAAAACTATAATAAATGTGCTAAAATTTGAAAGAGAATGCCCTTTTTTAAATAAAGATTTTAGTTGTGGGATGGGTGAGAATAAAATAATTTCTTGTAAAATTTATCCAATTATCCATTATCCGGTGATCGAATTTAATCTTTCAAAACATTGTGATTTAACAAAAGATCATAAAATATCTCAAAATTTCTTAAAAGGTGTAGAATCTTACAAAAAATTCTTAAAAAAACTAAAATTAACAGAACATTATAGGTATTTAAGGGAAAGTTTTGATATTCTCCAACTTGAAGCTAAAAAAGCAGCACCTCTTTTAAGTTCAAATACTTATGATATTATAGAACTGGAAGACTTTAAAAAATTAATAATTGGTGAGCCTTCGCTGATATAACACAGATTTGGCATGGATTACAATCTAATCTCTGTTGGTTTCTTAAAATCTGTGTTATATGGAGGTAAAAGATGAGTTTTTTTAAAAAAACACTTTCCTTTCTTTTTAACGATAAAGAGTACGATAATGATTTATTTTATACTCTTGTTGGCATGGCAAGAGAAGATAATGAAATCGGTAAACAAATAATAAGTATTATAAAAATGAGGCATAAAGAACGAGTTATATTAATTGATAATGTAATTACTAATATGAGAAAAGATAAAGCTCCAGATGATTTGATTGAGGCTTTTATTTTATTAAAAAATGAACAAATTGTTGCTAAAATTTTTGATATTCTAAAAAATTAGTTTACTTTTTTAAAATTGTTGACTAATTAATATATTTTTCGTAAACTTAAACAATATTCAACATTTCAAAAATCGAGAGGTTCTTATGATAAAAAATAATATCGAAGAGTTTAATATAAATGAATGCCCTTTATGTAAAAAAAAGCATATTCTAAAAGTTGATGTTTATAGAGATATTCTTCCAAATAATCTAAATAAAGATGTCAGAGTACCCGAATTTAAACGAATTCCTGTGACTGTGTTTTGTCCAAAGACAAAATTAAGATTTAATATGGAAATTTACATTCAAGAGGATAAATTTTCTACCTTAATAAAGATAAAAAGAGTCGTTTGATGATAAAAAAATATGCTTATAGTACTATAATATTGATTCTTTTTCAATCTATCTTATTTTCACAAAATTTTAGTTTCAACTACAAAAAAGATGACAAATATAATATTATAGTTAGAGGTAATGTAAAAATTTATTTAAATGGTAAATATATAGGGCTTAACTCAAAAGAAGCAAAGATATTATTTAGGGTAGAAGATGTGAAAGATTCGTCTTTTTTTGTTAGTGGTGATGTTTTTAAGATTGATAAGACTTTAAGGGACACGAAAAGCGTTGGTTATAAAATAGATGATTCTTATAAAAGTAGTTTTACTTTAAATCGTAGTGGGATGCTAAAATTTGAAGAAGGGGCTAATATTTTGATACCAAACATTATTACTTTTCCTGATAAAGAGGTTGTAATTAATGATAGTTTCGAGAGTTATGGAAATGTAAGCCTAAATTTTTTTAATGAAGAAAAACCTATAAATTTAAAAACTATTACTTATTCTAAATATCTTGGTAAAAAAGATTATTATGGTAAAAATTACGATTTTTTTGAAATAAATTATGGTTATGTTAATGATGGAAGTACAAAGATAAAAAAAACAAATGGCTATCACAAAATTAGATTTGTCTTTGATAATAATGATGGAAAACCAATATTTATGGATGACCATTTTGAAGAAGAGTTTCTTTTTGAGAATAATGATATTATTAAACAATCTGGTTTTTATTTATATTTTTACAAACCAATAGAAAAAATGGATAAAAATAAGGTTATTGAAGACCTTACAACAGATTTTTTTGTAGAAAATACTGATTTTAAAAATGATTTTGAGTTTAAAAAGAAAGATAATGGTATTTCTATTACTTTAAATAATTTAAAATTTAAGGCGAATACAACAGATTTACTCGATAGCGAAAAACCTAAAATTGATATACTTTATAATTTGCTAAAAAAAATCAAGGATAGAACTTTTGTTGTTGAAGGACATACAGCACTTGCAGGAACAGAAACCGAAAGACAAAAACTTTCCGAAGACAGAGCAAAAACTATTGCTGAATTACTTATAGCAAAAGGAATAGAGCAAGGTAAATTACTTTATATTGGTAAAGGTGCAAAAGAGCCTGTTGCCCCAAATGATACAGAAGAAAACATGCAAAAAAACAGAAGAGTTGAAATCTTAATATTGGAAGATTAAATAAAATAACAGTGTTTAGCTGGTGTGCGAAATTCTTTAATTTTCAGTTATAGACAAGGGCTTTGGTCAAACTGTTTTTTGAAGAGAGCCCACAATCCGTGCTGGCTTGAATTTTTAAATATTTGATAAATAAAAAAAATTGTATTAATCTTTTTTTGTAGGATATTTAGTGATTATTGATGCAAAAATTACAGGTATAAAATATACCCCTTTATTATGTAGAAATTTAAAAACTTATGATATTAATAATCTTGATTTAGCTTTGTCAAAAGATTCTTCTTTTATTATAAAAGTTTGTAAAAATAATTTGCCAATTAGTTGGTGGGTATCTTCAAAGAGAACCAGATCATATCCTTTTGCACGGGTTTATAATACACTTGGCCACACAGGAAAAAAAATTACTATTATTCCATTTGTAAAAGATGAAGGAATTGATGGCGATAGGGATTTTCTCCAATGGGATACAATTTCTATGATGAGCTTGCTGGATGTTAATGTAATTATTGCTTATTACTCGGATGCAAAGAAAAGCAAAAAATATCAAAATAAAATTTCTAATCAGAAATATGACATTGAATATTTAAAAGAAAAAATTAATGAAATTTTATCATATAAATCAAGTGCACTTCATTGGAATATAGAGCAATTACAAAATATATCCAAAATAGCTGAATTATCAAAAAAGAACTATGAATTTATTAGTTCAAAAACTAATGTAAAACTACATTCTAACGATGAAATTGATAAAAGAATTTTTAAAATAAATGACAGTATCTCTAATTTTATGAACGAATCCAGAGAAAAAGCGAAAACTGCTCAAAAAAGAGAATCAATAACAATTCAACCGAAAGAATATTTATCAAATGGGATTAAAGCACAAATAAATATTAAAAATTATCTTGGTGGCATTTATTATTTAACATCGGATGAAGCAAAAATCAAACATGATAAAATATTTATTATTGAGGGAAAACATTCAAAAAATAATATTTTACCAAGTTTAGATGATATAAAAGATGGTTTATTGAAAATGATTTTGTATACAAACTTAAAAGATGTTGATGTTGACGGGCATACGCTTAATCCTATTCCTGTTTTGAAATTAACAACAGAAAATGGATATAATTATGACAAATTAGATAAAAAGAAGAAAATAATTATTGATATACTTCAACGAGAAGCAAAAATAAATAATTTTGTTTTAAAAATAGAATAAAGGAGTATTATGATAGAAATAGTTAGCCCTTTAAGATACCCGGGTGGAAAATCAAAAGCAATTAAAAATATTTTACCTCTGATTCCTTATAAATTTGATGAATTTATTGAGCCTTTTGTCGGAGGAGGTTCAGTTTTTATAGCTGCTAAGCAAAATATTTTTAATAATGCAAAATATATAATAAATGATTTAAATTATGATTTATATTGCTTCTGGAAGTTTGCGAAAGAAAAAAATAAAGATTTGTATAATGAAATTTTAAAAATAAAAGAACAAAAAAAAGATGGTAGAGATTTATTCGATTATTATACTAAAAATACAGATTTTAGTGACTTTGATAAAGCTGTAAGATTTTTTATACTAAATAGGATAACTTTTTCTGGAACAGTTGATTCAGGTGGTTATTCTCAAAAGGCATTTGAAGGAAGGTTCACCTTTTCTTCAATAGAGAGGATTAAACCCCTAGAAAAAATATTAGAAAATGTTGAAGTTTTTAATAAGGATTATGAAGAAATAATTTATAGAAAAGTCAATAATAATTTTATTTTCTTAGATCCTCCGTATTATAGACAAGCAAAATCACGGCTATATGGTAAAAATGGTGATTTACATACTTCATTTGATCATATTAGATTTGCTGAGTGCATGAAAAAATGTAAACACAAATGGCTTATAACTCTTGATGATACGAAAGAAATAAAAGATTTATATGATTTTGCATATATAAACGAATGGGAATTACAATATGGTATGAATAACTATAAAAAAGAAAAAGCTGAAATGGGAAAAGAACTATTTATATCAAATTATAAAATTGAATTACCGAAGAAATATAAACAAATGGAACTATTTTTAGATTTTAAATCTAATGAGGTATTGGAAAAGGTTTAGATTAAGTAGCATCCGTGCCGCAGTTTTCTAATATTTCATAACCAAGCCCCAGCCGATAACAGCAAGTATGACTCCGTTAGTACCTATACATTACGGACATTTTTTGTTTTGCATCTTCACTTTCGCTCGCTTTTTAGCAAAACAAAAAACATCATGTACAGGCGACCAGTTATAAATTATTGCAAAGAATAAAAAATTACTCAATAATCCCCTCCCCCAACTTTCAAAAAATAATTAATTTTTTAAAAATTTTACTTGACAAATTATACTATATTAGTATATTCTAATATAACAATTGATGATTTTAGATTAATAACAGAGATTAAATAGTTCTGAGTATTCTAAAAAAAAATTGGTAAAAATCAGTGTTATAGGGACAAAATATATGAATGAAGTAGGATGTTTGATTTGTGGAAATGACTTAGTTTATGGAGAAAAAGAATTAAAAAAATGTGAAATTTGTAAAAAAGAATATGAAACTAATTGTAAATGCCAAAATGATCATTTTATTTGTGATGATTGTCATAGACTTGACTCCATTAATTTTTTGGAAACATTCATAAAAGAAACTAAATTAAAAGACCCAGTAGAAATGGCTGAAATTATAATGAAACATAGTTCTTATAAAATGCACGGGCCAGAGCATCATTATTTGATACCAGCCGTTTTACTGAAGAGTTTACAAAATAACGGTGTTAAAGTAACTGATAATTTTTGGGAATTATTAAAGTCTCGTTGTGGTAATTTGCCAGGTGGAATATGTGGATATTGGGGGTCTTGTGGCGGTGGTGTCTCGTCTGGAATTGCTGCAAGTATTTTTAGTGACTGTACTCCTCTCAAAAAAGAAGAATATAGAGTCGTTCATAAAGTGACTGCTGCTTGCTTTGATAAAATAGGCGATATTGGCGGTCCTCGATGTTGCAAAAGAAATGTAATACTTTCATTATACAGTACAATATCATTATTTGAAAAGTATTATAATATTAAAATAAAAGCAAAAAAATTTATATGTTCTTTTTTTAATAAAAATAAAGAGTGCATTAAAACGGAATGTCCATTTTTTCCAAAAAAGGCGGAGTCTAATGGTTAATGAAAAAATTGAAGAACGATACAAAAATGAAACAGAAACAAAATCACTTGGCTGTGGAAATTTGAAACCATTTTTAAATATTAAAACTGGTGATATTGTTTTGGATTTGGGTTGTGGGAATGGTGGTTTTACTTACTCAATAGTAGAAAGCGTTGGCGATGATGGTAAAATTTATGCTCTTGATTTAACTCGAGAGATGATTGAAAAAGCAATAGCTAATAATAGTCATAAAAACATAAGATATACAGTTGGTGATATAAATAATTTACCATATCAGGATAATTTTTTTGATTTAATTATAAGTAATTGTGTTATAAATCATTCTACTAATAAAAGTCTTGTTTTTAGTGAAATTTATCGTGTTTTAAAAAAAAGTGGTCATTTTTTAATTGCTGACATTGTTGTAGAAGAGGCATTACCAAAAGAAATAAGCTCTGATCCAAAATATATTGCACAATGTTTTGGTGGAGCTATTCCAAAAAAAGAATATTTTACTATAATTAATAATGTAGGATTTAAAAAAATTAAAGAGTGTTCAAGTAGAAAATATATAAAATTTGGCTTTCCAATGGAAAGTTTAATTATACAAGGAGAAAAAGAATGAAGTCAATTACAAAAGTAAACATTCATCAAAATCAATCATGTTGTGGTACTGCAAACAATACAGTAGCTCAATGTTGTAGCAAGAATACAAAACTTGTTGCTGGCTGCCACGACTAATCTGTGGGTAAACAATGAGATTTTTACTCATTGTTTACTTCTATTTAACTAAAAGGGAAAAATATGATTTGTTCAAAATATAATTTGATTACAAAAATAGATGAAAATAACTATGCTATTTACAATCCATTGTCTGGTGCATTTGATATTGCTGATACTGAGACGAAAGAATTATTCTTACAAGCAAAACCTCGTAATATCGAAGAAAAATTGAGTTGGATTGAAAGAGGTTATTTCTTTAATACAAAACAAGATGAAGAAAATTATATCAAAAAAAGATATGATGAATTTATAGAAGAAACAAAAAAAAATCCAGCACAATTTTTGTTTGTACCAACTTATGGTTGTAATTTTAATTGTGATTATTGTTACCAAAAAGGACTAACAAAAGATGCAAGTTTCCCAGATGAAAAAATAATTGATTCATTTGTTGATTTTGTTGCTAATTATAAGAAAAATAATAGTAATAAAGATGTTTTTGTAACACTTTTTGGAGGAGAACCACTTTTATCTGGTGAAAAAGCAAAAAAATCGATTAATTATTTTGTAGAATCTCTTGCTAAAAATAAAATTGACCTTGCAGTAGTTACAAATGGCTATACACTTTCTGAATACATAGATATTCTAAAAAAAGTGAAATTAAGAGAAATTCACATTTCTTTTGATGGGGATGAAGAAATTCACAATAAACGAAGATATTCAAAGGAAGGTGAAGGAAGTTTTGCAAAAATATTAGAAGGTGTAAAAAAAGCAGTGGAATACAAAATACCTGTCAATATTAGGCTAATTATTGATAAAAAAACAATTGATACTTTGCCCTCATTAGCAGAGAAATTTGAAAAACTTGGCTTTTTGGACTTACCAAAAAATTTATTTAAGACTTCACTTGGTAGAAATTACGAACTTATAAATAAGTATATGAAAGAAGAAGATTTATTTAAACTTGACGAAATGTATGCCTATTATGCTAACTTAATGAAAAAATACCCGCTTCTTCAAAAATTACATACGCCATCTTTTTTTGGAATAAGTTATTTAATAGAAAAAGGAGAGATGTACTACCCAAATTTTGACTCGTGTCCTGCTACTAAAAGTGAGCTTGTTTTTGATTATACAGGTAAAATTTATGGTTGCACTGCTTCTTGTGGTAGAACTGATTATGAAGTCGGGACATTCTATCCAGAGTTAAAATTTGATCACGAAAAAACAAAAGACTGGGAAAAAAGAAGCATTCTATCAATACCTGAATGTGTGGATTGCAGCGTTGGCGTAGTCTGCGGCGGCGGTTGTGGAGTGATCGCTTTAGAAAAAAATGGGAAAGTTTTGTCCCCAAATTGTAAACCAATAAAAGAAATTATGGATATTGGTATTAATTTTTATAAAAATTTATTTATATAACACGGATTAACATAGATGAGACTAATTGTCACAGATTATGCTTAATTTAGTACAAAAAAAAGTATAATCTGATAAAATCTGTCTTTAATCTGTGTAATCCGTGTAAATCAGTGTTATTATAGAGGAGAAAATTATGATTAATGAAATTAACGCAAATGATTATGAAAACACAATTGTAAACCAGAAAGGTTTGGCTATTTTAGATTTTTATTCCACAGAATGTCCACCTTGTGAGGCATTACATCCAAAATATGAGTTTTTTGATGATATTTATAAAGATAATATCAAATTTTACAAAATTTTTAGACAAGGTAACAAAGAACTTGCAACAAAACTTGGTGTAAAAAGTAGCCCTACCCTACTCTTTTATAAAGATGGAAAAGAAATAGCACCAAGACTCACAGGTGCTATTAAAAAAAGTGAAATTAATAAAACTATTGTCGAATATTTTAAACTCGAAGACAAAACTAAAAATATTAAAAGAGTAAACTATGAATATGACCTTGTTATAATCGGTGGTGGTCCTGCAGGTCTTACTGCTGGTTTATACGCAGGGCGAGCAAAAATTAAAACACTTATTATAGATCAAAATTTACCCGGTGGACAGGTTAATTTAACTCACATGGTTGCGAATTATCCAGGAACTGGTGAAGACATAAATGGCTATGCTTTGATGCACAAACTTACAGAACAGGTTAAAAGAAACGATGTCGATTTTTTTAGTGCCTCAGAAATCAGAAGTCTTGATTTGACAAATAAAACTGTTGAAGTTGATGACGATAAATTTGTTAAAGCAAAGGCTATGATTTTAGCAACAGGTGCAAAACCAAGAGAACTAGGTTTACCAGGCGAAAAAGAATTTTTTGGTAAAGGAATTTCTTATTGTGCAACTTGCGATGGTAGATTTTATGAAGGCAAAAACATTGCTGTAATTGGCGGTGGTAACAGTGCAGTTGAAGAGTCTTTATTTTTGGCAGAATTTGTTAATAAAATAACAATTATTCATCAATTTGACCAATTTCAAGCTAATAAAACTGCATCAGATGAAGCATTAAACAACCCTAAGATTAATGTGTTATGGAGTCATGAACCGAGAGCATTTGTTGGTACAGATAGATTTGAAAAACTTGAAGTCGAAGACTTAAAAACTAAAGAAAAAAAAGTTGTTGATAATATTGAAGGTATTTTTGTTTTTGTTGGCTATGTTCCACAAACTGAACTTTTTAAAGACCAACTCAAATTTGATAAATGGGGTTATGTAGAAGCTGACGAAACTCTAAAAACAAATATACCTGGCGTTTTTGTTGCTGGCGATGTTAGGTCTAAACAATTTAGACAAATTACAACAGCAGTTTCAGATGGAACAGTTGCGGCATTGAGCGTACAAAAATATTTGAGAGGATAACACAGATTAGCAAAGATTAAAATTGATTGACACTGATTTTGATGGTTGTTTTCAGCTCATCTTCTTTTCTTGATTTTTAGTTATTTTATATCACTTAGATTGATATAAAACATATTATCACGTATTAAGATATACTACACGAAATAAAATGCAAGTTTTTTTAATAAAGTATTAAAAACTTGCATTTTATTTATTTTGTGATTTCTTATTTACACTTCTTTTATTTTTTTTGCAATCTTAATTAAATTATATCTGACTTATAAAATAAATTATTTTTCTCTAACCTATTGAATTATAAAAATATATTTCTTATAATATATTTGTAATTTTATAACTTAAAAGGAGAAAATGATGCTAAATAAAATCAAATTAGGTCCAAAACTTATAGGTGGGTTTTTATTAGTTGCTCTAATTGGTGCCGCAATTGGCGCAATAGGAATAGTAAATATAAAAACTATTGAGGCTGCTGATACAAAACTATATGAAAATATGACAGTTCCTGTTAGCTATTTACTTAAAATTACAGAATCTTTTCAAAAAATAAGAGTAAATATTCATAAAATACTACTTGCTAATACAAATGAAGAAAGAGAAGCAAATATAAAATTAATAGATGATTTTTCTACAATTACATTAAAAAATGCTCAAGAATATGAAAAAACTATAATTAATGAAAAAGGAAAAAATATTTTTAATGATTTTATGGAAAAAAGAAAAACATACAGAACTCATCTTGATGAAATGATAAAACTTATTAAAGAAAACAAAATTGATGAAGCAACAAAAATAATAAATGGAATTGCTTTACAATCCGCTAAAGAAGAACAAGAAGCAATTGATAGATTAGTTGAATACAAAATAGGTAGAGCCAAAGAAACTTCTGATACTAATAGTAAAATTGCAAACTTGTCAACAGTCACAATGATATTATTAACGAGTTTAGGTTTTATTATTGCATCTATTATAGGAATATTTTTAACTATTTCAATAACTACTCCTATCAAACTTATTACAGAAGGTGCAAATAAATTTGCTATTGGTGATAATTTATTAAATGGAATAGATTTTACTAAAATAGAAAAAATTAATGCCAGAGAAGATGAACTTGGTTCAATAGGTAAATCATTCTTAAAATTAATGGAATATTTTACAGTGAAAGTCAATGTTGCAGAAGAAATTGCAAAAGGAAATCTTGCAATAGATATAAAAACAGCATCTGAGGTTGATAATCTTGGCAAATCTTTTGAAGAGATGTTAAAATCTTTAAATAATATCTTAGGACAAGTTTCTGTATCAATCGACCAAGTATCATCTGGCTCTGTTCAAGTATCAAGTGCAAGCCAATCTTTATCACAAGGTGCAACAGAGCAAGCAAGCTCTTTAGAAGAAATTACATCTTCTATTACACAAATAAGTAGTCAAGCAAAGCAAAATGCAGATAACTCGTTACAAGCCAACCAAATGGCAAGAAAGGCTATGGAAGGAGCAGAAGATGGCAATAAAAAAATGAAAGAACTCGTTATTGCCATGACTGATATAAATAAATCTGCTGATGGCATCAAAAGAATAGCAAAAGCTATCGATGATATAGCATTCCAAATAAATCTCTTGGCTTTAAATGCAAATGTTGAGGCAGCAAGAGCTGGTAAATATGGTAAAGGTTTTGCAGTAGTAGCAGAAGAAGTAAGAAACCTTGCAGTAAGAAGTGCTAATTCTGTAAAAGAAGCATCGCAACTTGTAGAAGATGCAATAAAAAATATAGATAATGGTAATAAATTAGTAGAAATTACAGCAAAACAAATTGAAGATATATTAAATATATCAAGTAAAGTTGCTGATATAGCAAATGAAGTAACAATTGCAAGCAAAGAACAAACTCAAGGACTTGAGCAGATAAATACTGCTTTAGGTCAAATAGACCAAGTAACTCAAGCAAATACAGCAAATGCAGAAGAAACAGCAAGCGCATCCGAAGAACTTTCTGGACAAGCAGAACAATTAAAAGGTATGATTGCTAAATTTAAATTGAAAGAACAAAAATTATTAGAACAGAACAGTATTCCACAAGAACTAGTAAACAAAATTAAAGAACAGTTAAGAGCAGAAAAATTACATTCTCAAGAAAATAAGGAAAAAATTATAAAACCAAAACAAATAACTCAAAAAATTAAACAAAATGTTATTAAAACAGAAGAAAATAAAAGTCCAAAAGATATAATTAAACTGGATGATAATGATTTTGGTAATTTTTAATTTAAGATGAGATTACTCACCCCAAAAGTTTTTGTAATTATATTCAATTTTGGAGTTATACATCTCTTTCTAAATAAAAAGAGTGTAAGTTATTATCCAACAAATTGAATATTCGTAAACAAATGGGGTGAGTCATAAATTTATTACTTTATTATATTAAAAATCTCCATACTTACTTTAGACCAAAAGTCCACTATACTTAGACCAAAAGTTCACTATACTTAGATTAAAAGTCCACTATGTTTAGACCAAAAGTTCACTATATTTAGACCAAAAGTCCACTATGTTTAGATCAAAAGTTCACTATACTTAGACTAAAAGTCCACTATATTTATATTAAAAATCAACTATACTTATACAAAAAGTTCACTATACTTAGATTAAAAATCAACTATGATTTAAACAAAAAATATAATTGATAAAATTTTATTAAAATGTAAAAAAAAATATTGATTTTTTTTATTTTCTTTATATAATTATACTATTAAGGAGTTATTATGAGAAAATTAGGCTATTATTTAAAAAAGAATCCATTAAGTAATAATTTTATAGCAAAAACTGTTACAGTTAATACTTATACTGATAAAGAATTTGTCAGTGCTATGCATCAAGAAGATAATAATATATCAGAACAACAGATAAAAGATGTAATGAAGTTGTTAATTAAAACATCTGCAAAAATACTATCTATGGGCAATGCAATAGTTATACCAAATTTTATGAAAATATCTCCAAGTGTAAAAGGGACTTTTGATAGTCCAGATGAAGGTTTTGATAATAAAAAACATTATGTAAATGTTAATTGTTCTGTTTCACAGATATTTGTAAGCGATTTACAAAAGTTAATTGAGGTAGAAAAAGTTGATAAACCTATTAATATACCCCATGTTATAATGGTAAAAGAAAATAAGACAAAAGAAAATGCAATACATAAAAGATATTCTACTCAAATATTAGGTGATAACTTTGTTATGTCTGGTTATCAATTTGATGGAATAGAAATTACATCAAAAAGTGATATGAGTCAAGTTGAGTTTATACAAGCTGATAATTTAGATATTATAGGTTTAAAACCAAAAGAAATATTATTTGTAATAGATAGAGATTATCAAAATCCTCCTTGGTTAGTTACTAATATTGAAGTTTATATTAAAGTTAGACTTGTAAGTACAAAAGAAGGTAGCGAATTATATAGAGAGAGTGATTTTTTTGAAACTAAGTGGCTAAGTTAAAAGTAAAATATACTTAAACGCTTCTAAAATATTAATAAATAATAGATTTAGATTACTTGTAATTTGAATGGATTAATAGAGATAAGCGTTTAAGGTATAGAGACAATTTTGACAATTGTCAATATAAAAAAAGCGACATTGCGAATGTCGCTTTTTTTATTTTTTAACAAAATCATTATACTAAGTGAAAACTTACCCAAAGTAAGCGAAAACTTAGTTGATTTTTAAGAGAAATTAACATAAAATTAAATGTTTAAAATTTAGAATTTATACAATAATTGTTTGTTGCTAAGACTAAATTAATAAAAATATGAAGGAAAAATATTTATGCAAACTGATTACGACGTTATAATAATTGGTGCAGGTCCTGCTGGTGCGAGTTGTGCAAAACATCTTGTTGAGAATGGAGTTAAGACGCTAGTTGTGGAAAAGAGGAAGTTACCGAGGTATAAATGTTGTAGCGGGCTTATTTCTCCAAGAGGGGTGGATTTTATAAAAGAAAGCTTTGGACAAATTCCTGAGAATATAATTTGTAAAAATAAAGATATAAAAGTAAAACTTACAAGTTCTGCAAAAAATTATTTGTTGCTTGAAAATAGCGACTTTCTTAATTTTCATAGAAATTTATTTGACCTGTGGCTAATAGAAGAGTCAAAGACTAAATTTTACGATGAATGCGTATTTATTGGATTGATTGAAGAAAATAATACACTTAGTGTAAAAATTAATTATAAAGGAAAAATTATTCAATTAACGACTAAATATTTAATTGGTGCTGATGGTGCGGATTCAAAAGTACGCAGATTAATAGATAATAATTTCTCATTAAAAAATCAAGGTAAAACATTACAATATATTTATGAAGGAGATTTTAACATTGACCCATCTTATTTTTATGTTGGAATGAACAAAAAATTTTCTGACAGTGCTTTTTCGTGGATGAACATAAAAGAAGATAAATTATATATTGGTTCTGGTTGGTTAAACAAGTCTTATGATTATTATAACAATTGGTTTAATGCACTTCAAAAAACAAATAATTTTAATTTACGACTTATACGAAAAGAAGGATGTTATTGTACTAATTATCTTAAAGGAAATGGTCTGTTTTTTGGTAAACCTAATATATTATTAATAGGCGAAGCAGCTGGTCTAATATCTCTGTTTTTTGAAGGAATTCCATCTGCATTAATATCTGGAAAATCTGCCGCTGTTTCGATAATCGAAAATCCTTATAATATTAACAATTGTTATGAAAAACTAATAAAATCTGAAATTGATTTTATCAATAAACAATGGAATTTAAATAAAAAGGAGAGTTAATTATGAATACAGATTACGATGTAATAATAATCGGTGCTGGTCCTGCTGGTGCGAGTTGTGCAAAACATCTTGTGGATAATGGAGTTAAAACGCTCGTTGTGGAGAAGAAGAAGTTACCGAGGTATAAGGCTTGTGGTGGATTATTATCTGAAAGAAGCTTAAAATTCATAAATGAACATTATGGGAATATCCCAAATAATTTGATATGCAAAAATAATAAAGTTAATATTAAAATCTCAAAAAAAGGCAATTCTTTTCTTGAAATAAATCAAGATTGGGTTAGTATAAAGAGGCATTTATTTGATTATTGGCTTATAACGGAAAGTAAAGCGGAACTCAAGGAAGAGACATTTTATTTTAATCATTTGATAGAAAATAATATTATAACTGTTTCTTTTAAAAAGAATAATAAAGTACTAAATCTAAAATGTAAATATTTAATAGGTGCTGATGGTGGCAATAGTTTTGTTAGAAGAAGACTTGATAAAAATTATATTACCAAAAACTTCTTATATTATAAACAAGAAATATATGAAGGAAACTCAACAATTGATCCAAAATATTATTATTTCTTATTGGATAAAAAATATACTGATATGTTTGCCTGTTTCTGTGTTAAAGATGATTTAATTTATATTGGAACAATGTTTAAAATTAATAATAAAAATAATAATTTCCAAAATAATGTTTTGGAAAAAGTAAAAAAAATATTTAATTTAGAAATTAAAAAAATTATTAGAACAGAATCTTGTTTATTGGATGTTTCACCAAAAGAAAATAGATTTAATTTTGGAGCAAATAATATTTTATTAATAGGAGAGAGTGCTGGTCTTATGACATATTTCGGAGAAGGCATTAGCAGTTCGCTTATTTCTGGGAGAAGTGCAGCAAATTCAATAATTTCTTCTATAAAAACTAATCAGAATGCTTTAAATCTTTATGAAGAAGATATTCAAAAGGAAAAAATAATTTTATTGAACACTTTTAAATTGGAGGAAACAAAATGATTTCAATCCATAATCTTTTTGAACTTTTTTGTGTAATTTCATGGTTAGTATTATTTATTGAAGCAGTACTTTATTTTATATTATATATGGGTATTAAAAAAAAAATATATTTATATTTTGCAGGTTTTGGATTTTTTTATTCTATTTATATAGCAATTAGTTATACTTTTTATAACAAATTATTAGTTCAAATGATAGGATTTACGATGTTAATTGGAACATATTTTTCAATTAAAATAGTTAAAGAGATGTTTCCAAAACGAAATTACTTTTTTTTAAATATTGTTTTATTCTTTTTTACAATAGGTTTTTTGCTTACATTTTCATTAATTTTTGTTGGATGGGATTACTATAAAGCAAATCTTTATAATATTATTGTAGGATTTTTTACAATAGGTGCTGTGACTTTCTTTTTTACAACTCTATTTTTTTCAATTAAATATAAATTTTATAAAGATTTAAATGTTTTCATTAATATATCATCTTTATTTGCATTTGCTTTAATGTATATAGTATTAAGAAATTTTAGTAATTCAAATTTTTCATTTATTGTTATTTTAATTTTTTCATTATTGTTTATAGTATCTTTAGCTTTTAATTTTATTAAACAACATAAAGACTTAGAAGAATTAAATGCTACTCTCGAACAAAAAGTAGCCTCTCGAACTGACGATCTCCAACAATCCAACGAAGACCTAAAAAAATCAAAAGAAGAAATTGAAAAATTAAGCCAACAAAAAACCGACTTTTTCATAAATCTCTCCCACGAAATACGAACACCGCTAACCTTACTCAAAGGTTACCTAGATAAATACATCAAAAAACAAAATGTAGAAAAAGATGAGGATATTAAGGTTATTAAAAAGAGTTATGATAAATTAGAAAAAGATATATTAAACTCTTTTGACATCGAGAGGTTTAATGTTGGTAAACAAATATATGATAATACAAAAACATCTGATTTTAGTACAATTCTTAATGAAAATCTAATTCTTTTTAGTGAACTATCAAAAGGTAATCAAATTTAACTTAAAACTGATATAAATAATAATATTTTGCTAAAAATAGACCCACACGCATTAGATAGAGTAATAAATAATCTAATAGATAATGCAATAAAATACAATAGTGACGGTGGAACTATTAATGTAACTCTAACCCAAGATGAAAATAATGTTAATTTTATTGTAAAAGATAATGGCTATGGTATCAAAGATGAGCAACAAAAGCATATTTTTGAGCCGTATTACTCAAACTTCGTATCTATTTTCTGTTATATTTGATAACTGAATCAATTTGTTATGAAATATAACAGCCTCATTACTTGATTTTGTATTAAAATAAAGATATTATTTTATGTTTTTTCCGATAGCAAAATATTATTTAATATAAAGAAGGAGAATTGTTTATGATTATTTTAAGAAATGCAAAACTTGAAGACCAAAAAGACTTTTCAAAATTGGTAATGTTGTCAGCAGAAAAATATTTCCCTTTTATTTTTTCAAAAAAAATACCTTTAATATTAGAAAAATTATTTGTTAAAGATAATAGTTTTTTTTGCCATAATTTAACTACATTTGCAGAAATTGATAATAAGATTGTTGGTTGTATGCTTACATTTTCTTTTGCAGATAAAAAGAAATATGAAACAAAAACTGCGATTAGTATGGTTCTTTGTATGGGATTTAGTTTTTTTAGATATATGAAAAGAATTTTAACTTGTACAAGTATTATTGGAGAATTTGGACAAGATGAATTTTATATAAGTAATTTAGCCACATACCCAGAATATCGTAATAAAGGAGCTGCCACAGCATTACTTAAAAAAGCGGAAGAAATGGCAATTGCTAATAATGCAAAAAAAGTCGTTCTTGATGTAGAAACAGATAAAACAGATGCTATAAATTTGTATAAAAATAATGGTTTTGAAATTGAAAAATCTATAACTTTACCATATAAACAATTTTGTTTTTATGGAGTATAGAAAATGATGAATTTAATTTATGATCTTATAAAACATAACCAACTAACATTTATTTGTAATATAATAACTTTATCATTTTTATTATTTATGGGAATAAATTATTTAATATTTTATTTCACAAGATCATCTTTTGTTAAAGATAAAGAAAGTCTATTGGGGTCAATGTTTATATTTATAAATGTTATTTATATATTATCATCATGGATAATTGATGTTTATATTTATAAAGGTGTTTCATTTTATTTAATATTAGTTGATTTCATTCTTACTTTCCCTGCTATTTATTCCTATTTTTTATTTATTCCTATTTTAGAAATAAAAATAGCAAAATGGGTTAAATTTACTATAATTATAATGATACCTATTTTTATAATAATAATTATTTTTTCTTTAGTTATTGAAAGTTTATATGGTGTTAAATTTTATCTAGCTAATATTTATCCTATAAATGTAGGTATTATTACAACTATAAAAATATTATCTGTTATTTTATTCTATTATAGTGCGATAAAAAGTAATACTTATAAAAAAAAGGAGAAATTAGTAGTATTAATTTCATTAATAATTATACAATTTACATATGGCTTAGATAGAATACTTGAAATACTATTAGGAAATTATTTATTTAATAGAAACTATATGTTATTAATAATTATCTGTTTTTTATTTTTTATTGTTTTTATAATAAGAGCGAATAGAGACTCAAAAATACTTGTCAAGCAAGCCACTGAATTAGAACAAAAGAACAAAAATCTAACCAATCTCAACGAAAAAATTTATCTCCAGAAAGAAGCTTTAGAGAAAAGCAATATTAAATTATTAGAATCAAAAAGAAAGCAGGAAGAAAATTTTGAAAATTATGTTAATTCTTTTTTTAAAACAAGGTCTACATTACTTGAGATGGTTGAGGCATGGAATACTAATAAAAAAGATTTAATAAAAGCGATTGAAGTAATATTTGATTATAATTTTGCATTAGATAGAGAAAAGATTATGAAAGATTTTGATTTAAGTGAGACTTTAATGAATGTTTTATATGAAATGTTATTTTTTGACAGTAATAAAGAAATTGCATATCGTTTAAATGATACAACTGGTAATATTGGAGTTTACAAACAAAGAATATTAAAAAGACTTAAAGCCTATACCAGAGGTGAAATAATTAATAAACTATTAAAATATATCAAAGAAAAAATATAAAATTTTACTGACTTGTTATAAAAAATGACATCCTGTTAGATTTTATAACAGGCTAAACGCTTGATTTTCTCAAAATATTCCCGTAGAATAACCAAGTAATCAAAAATATTTTACGGAGAAAAAAATGGAAGAAATAAACAAAAAAGAATTAAATGCTCTTTGTGATTTGATAATAGCAAAGG
>MIAN01000134.1 GCA_001829125.1 Spirochaetes bacterium GWB1_27_13
TAATAATATAGCCTGAAATATTTATTAGAATGGTTTAGATGATTACTCATATCGTTTCGCAAGTTCATGACGTTGCCGACATAATTCCAAAAATCTATTATAACCCAACCAACCGACAATCATACTCAAAAAAACAGTCGGCAATGTGGTCAAGGTTTTTGTTGCTTCCTCTTCAAACAAAAAAGCAAGAAAAACCGCGACCTGAGCGAGTACTCGAGTGAACATGAACTTGCTGTTATCGGCAGTACCCATGCCCGTTCTACTATACAAACCAACTATCATAAATAATAATAGAAAAAACCTTTTAATAAAAGTAAATCTTTTATACTAAAAAAAATATTATAAATCTATCTAACATCTTTACACTAAACATTTTACCTTGTTGTTAGGGCATGGGTATTGCCGATAACTCCAATTATACGAATTTCGTAATTCGTCTAAAAATTATAAGATTTTTTTCTAATTTTGTAAACGAAAATTAATATTTTTTGCTTTAATTAATATAGGAGGATGTATGGATAAATTTATAGAAGAAAAGTTAAAAAATTTAAAAACAAATCTTGTAAATAGAAATTATTCTACTAACACAATTAAGAGTTATTTGTATTATCTTGAGGAGTTTTTAAAATTTTCTTTAAAAAACGAATTTTCACCAGAGAAAAGAATTGAAGCTTTTTTAGAAAATATCAAAAGTGAAGAAAGCAGGCGATTATCTTATCAGACGATAAAATGTTTTTATGAGTTTGTTGTTAAAAAAGAATGCCCTTATATTTTAAATAAAGTTAGGGGAAAACAACGGATTCCTATGATTTTATCAAAAGATGAAATTGTTGAATTATTGGCTCAAGTTAAGAATAATAATCATTATTTAATTATTTCTGTACTTTATGGTAGTGGTTTAAGGGTTAGTGAGGTTGTTAAACTAAAAATTTGTCATTTAGATTTAGAAAATCTTAAAATTATAATTAAAGAAGGTAAAGGTAAAAAAGATAGAATTACAATTTTATCACAAAAATTAGTAGATAAAATAAAGAAACTGATTGAAGGAAGAAGTCCAAAAGAATATTTATTTAAAACAATAAGTAATAAGCAGTATAATATTAGAACTGTTCAGCAAATTTTTTACAATGCTTTAAAGAAAACCAATATTACTAAAAAGGTATCTTGTCATAGTTTAAGGCATAGTTTTGCAACACATCTTATAGAATCTGGAGTTGATATTAGAATAATTAAGAAACTTTTGGGGCATAAATCGATAAAAACCACTATGATTTATCTAAATTTATCAGAAAATATCAAGATTGATATACAAAGTCCGTTATGATGAATTTCATATTTGTATCAATTATATGCAATTCATCCAAAAAACTTTCTCCTCTATTTGTAAAAAAATATTCACAAATTAAAACATTTTAAGAATATTATTGAATAATAAATTTTTTAGTGTTATATTTTATAAGTATAAAAAAAGGTGATATTCGCCAATGTCACTAAGTAAGAAGGTTTAGAAAATGTTAGAAAATATAAACTCGCCCGATGATTTGAAAAAAATCCCAAAGGATAAATTAAAGACTCTTTGTAAGGAAATTAGAGAAAAAATAATTTCTGTGATGAGCAGAAACGGTGGGCATCTAGCGAGTAATCTTGGTGTTGTTGAGCTAATCACTGCAATTCATTATGTGTTTAATGCTCCAGATGACACGATTATTTTTGATGTTGGTCATCAATCTTATGTTCATAAACTTCTTACAGGTAGAAACAAAAATTTTGAATCAATTAGGCTAAGGGACGGACTTAGTGGTTTTCCTCGTAGAAAAGAATCAATTTATGATCCTGTTGACTCTGGGCATTCTTCTACTGCTATTTCATCTGCTTGTGGTTTTGCTTGTGCTAATAAAATTCAGGATAAAAATAATAATATAGTTGCTGTGATTGGCGATGGTGCTTTGAGTGGTGGCGAGGCTTTTGAGGGGCTTAATCACATTGGGCATTTAAAGTTACCTGTTATAGTAATTGTAAATGATAATGAGATGTCAATTGGTAAGAATGTTGGTGCAATTTCTAAGCACATAGGCGAGCTTACTGCATCGAGACCTTATCAAAAATTGACTGATTTGTATTATGATGTGATGAAAAAAGATAAAGGGTTGGTGAGGTTTATTTTTTGGTTTGCAAAAAAGATCGAAAAAGTACTAAAAATATTTTTGGGTTATGAGAATATTTTTTTAAATCTTGGGTTTGAATATATTGGACCAATTGATGGTCATAATGTGGAAGAACTTATCACTATTCTAACAAAAATAAAACATAATGTTAAAAGACCTATTCTACTTCATGTCAAAACGACTAAGGGAAAGGGGTTTAAACTTGCAGAAGGAAATCCTACGGCATTCCACGGAGTTACTCCTTATCTTATGGTTAATGGCAAGATTGAAATTAAAGAATCAAAAACATTCACTGATATTTTTGCAGAAAAAATAGTAGAAATGGGCGAAAAGTACAAAGATGTTGTTGCTGTAACTGCTGCTATGGAAGAAGGGACAGGGCTTAATTTATTTAATTTGAAATTCCCAGATAGATTTTTTGATGTTGGTATTGCAGAACAACACGCAACTACATTTTGTGCGGCACTTGGGTATGGTGGATTAAGACCTGTATTTTCAGTTTATTCGACATTCTTAATGCGTGCTGTTGACCAGATTATACAAGATATATGTATAAGTAAATCTCCTGTTATTTTTGCTATCGATAGGGCAGGTATTGTTGGTGCTGATGGGGAGACTCATCAAGGGCAATTTGATATAAGTACTCTAAAAATGATGCCAAACATGACAATTTTATCTCCTTGTGATGCGACAGAGCTAAAAATGATGTTTGAATACGCTTACAATTTAAAATCCCCAGTTGCAATTAGATACCCTAAAGATGTTGCAACACAATCACAGTTAAATCATTATCACCCAGATATAGAAAAAAATCCTTTTGTATTACTTAAAGAAGGAAAAGACTTATTAATTGTAGTAGTTGGGACATTTGTTGATATGGTGAATGAGGCGGCTACCAAATTAGCAGAATCTGGCGTTAGTTGTGGAATTTTATATTTACGAGTCTTAAAACCTATTCCAACTGAGTCGTTAGTTGCAGAAATTGCAAAATATAAGGGTGTGCTTGTAATAGAAGAAAATATTTTTTCTGGCTCTGTGGCTGAAGAAATTTCATCATTAATTGCAACTTCAGAAAATAAGATAAAATTTAACTCAATAAACTTACCAGACAAATTTATAGAACATGATACTCGTAAAAATATATTGTCAAAACTCGGCTTTGAGAAAGAAAATATTGTAAAACTAAGTTTAACACTTCTTAATTATTCTTTTGTTTATTCGGAGTTTTGATAAATCTGATTTCTCAAGTTAAATTATTCTTTTTTTGAAAGAAGAAAACTATTAAGTCCAGCCCTTCCACTTAAAAATAAAATAAGTTACGACTGCAATGAGACCTAACCCCAAAAAGAATAGTGGATAAGTAATATACCAATTTTGCGTACCGCCTGTAATTGCAGACCATTCTGACATTCCACCAATACCAGAGAGTAAAGTTAGTGGCATAAAAATTGTTGTGATTATTGTTAATCTTTTCATTATATTACTTAATTTGTTGTTCACAATGGCATCACGAGATGTTATCATTACAGTAAGAATATTAGAATATGTTTCTGCAAGTTTTTTGCATTGGTCATTTTCTATTATTATATCATTTAGGAGTTCCATATTGTCTTCAGAAAAACCCAATTTAGCAGAAAACATTTTTAATTTATCAATTACTGCCATGTTAGAATTTATCCCTGTCATATAATAGACAAGACTTTTTCTTAAGGTGTACATGTGTATTAAATATTTGTTTTCCATTGAAGTACCAATTTTTTGTTCGATTGAATCAGACATCATATTTATAACTTTTAAGTGTCCAAGAAAATGCGAAATTGTTCCATAAACTAATTTGATTAAAATATCGTTTAATGTTTGTAACCTCATACTATGTCTTTGTTCGAGAATTTGAATATCTTCTGGCATTACAATAATTAGCCTATCCTTAAATAAAAAAATCCCAATAGAAGTTACTCTAAATAACAAATTATCCTCTGTGGAATAATTTTTTGGTCTTTTTAAAATAATCATCGTGTGATCGTCTTCAATCTCAAGTCTACTAATTTCATCAGAATCTAATGCTGAGTTTAAATTATGCTCATCTATTTTAAAAGCATCAATCAAATTTCTAATTTCTAATTTATCTGGGCTTACAAAAATCATCACTTCGCCTTTTTCTTTGTTGCACTCAGTTAATTTTCCATCTACAACTCTAAACTGTCTTAGCATATCGTTTCCTTATTAATAGAAATTATTCAAAATTGCTAACCAATATTCATAATATACCTAAAATTTTTTAGTTTGTCAAAAAAGTTAAATAAAAAATTAAAATATTCTATTAAAAAAAAAGTAAAACAAACTCAGAAAACTACCGAAAATATAACGAAACTTTTAATGTCAATAAAAGTTTTTATACTAAATTTGTTAAGATAGAATTAAGTTTCTGATTAAAACAAAAATTTATAAATGGAGTTAATATGAATACTAGCAAAAAAATTATCATTGGTTTATTAGTAGGAATAGTAATGGGGATCATTGATGTAATCCCAATGATTATACAAAAACTGACATGGGATGCAAACTTATCAGCTTTTACTATGTGGATTGTTATTGGCATAATCGTTTCTCTAATAGACATAAAACTCAATAGCATAATAAAAGGAATATTGTTTGGATTCTTAATAATAGCACCAATTGCAATATTGATAGGCTGGAAACAACCAGTAATGTTAATACCAATATTTAGTATGACATTTATTTTAAGTGGACTAACAGGATTTTTAACAACAATGCTTAATAAGAAGTTTTAATTATAGAATGACTATGGAAACTCTATATCCATCATTTGGAAACAAGGGTAGCTACCCCTTGTTTCTATAGAGTTGTTTCCATATAACAGTATAAGTATAGTTTGGGGAGGATTTATGGGGAGAGTGATAGGGATAGACTTAGGGACAACGAATTCTTGTTGTGCATATTTTGACAAGGGAAGAGCGTATATAATACCAGACATCAAAGGAAGCAGGATTACTCCTTCAATCGTTGCTTTTACAGATAAAAATGAAGTCTTGGTTGGGGACAGTGCAAAAAATCAATTTATGATAAACCCAGAAAAAACAATTACTGGGATAAAAAGAAAAATGGGGAGTGCAGAAAAAACTTTGATTGGCAAAAAAGAATTTTTACCACAAGTTATATCTTCTTATATATTGTCAAAAATAAAAGAAGATGCCCAAAAATATCTTGGTGAAAAAATAAGTAGTGCGATAATAACTGTCCCTGCATATTTTTCTGACTCGCAAAGACAGGCTACAATTGAGGCTGGTAAACTTGCAGGGCTTAATGTTCTAAGAATCATAAACGAGCCAACAGCAGCTTCTTTAGCTTATGGGCTTAATACAACTAACAATCACAACATCGTAGTTTATGACCTCGGAGGCGGTACTTTTGATGTGTCTGTACTTGAGATTGAAAATGGGGTCTTTGAGGTAAAAGCAACAAAGGGCAATAATAAACTCGGTGGAATGGATTTTGATAATAGATTAAAAGATTTAATCATAAAAGAATTTGGCGGTGATACGGGGATTGATTTGTCAAAAGATAAACTATCCATCCAAAAACTCACAGAAGAAGTAGAAGAAGCGAAAAAAAGATTATCTTCATTTGAAAAAGTTGAAATAAATATTCCTTTTATAAGTGCAACAGAAAAAGGACCAGTTCATCTTAATTTTGAAGTAACAAGAGATATGTTTGAGGCATTAATAGAAGACTATATAGACGAAACGATTCAACTTACAAAAGATGCGATTTTGGATGCAAAGATAGAAATTGAGGCTGTTGATAAAATTATTTTGGTCGGAGGCTCAACGAAGATTCCTTTGGTAAGAAAAAAAATTGAAGACTGTCTTGGTAAAAAAGTTTTTGCTGGTATAAATCCTGACGAAGTAGTTGCAATGGGTGCTGCTATTCAAGGAGGAATAATTAAGGGTGAAATATCTGGCGTGGTTTTGGTTGATGTTACGCCTTTGAGTCTTGGGATAGAAATTGACGGTGGACTTTTTATACCGATTATTGAAAGGAATTCGAGTATTCCAACTGAGGCTACTAAAATTTTTACTACAATATCAGACGATCAAGAAGATGTAGAAATTCACATTTTGCAAGGCGAAAATAAAGATGCTAAGGATAATATTAGTCTTGGTAAATTTATACTTTCTGGGATTAGGAAAGCAAAAAAAGGAGTGCCACGAATTGAAGTTTGTTTTGACATCAATGTTGACTCAATTGTTAATGTTAGGGCAAAAGATTTAGATACAGGAGAGACTCAAAAAATTACTATTAATTCAAATCTAAATCTATCTGAGGATGAAATTAATATTTTGATTTCAGAAAAGATTCCACACAAAAAAAACGACTTTAATTTGTTAAGAGTAGAAGCGAGGAAATTGGTTGCAAAAATTGAAGATATTTTAAGAGAAAAAACTGTTGATTGTGAACTAAAAAATCAAATTGAAGAAAAAATCATTGATATAAATAAAATTATTGACGAAAAAGATACTGATAGAATAGAAGATAATATTAGAGTACTAAAAGATTTTTATGAAGAATTATTAATGCTTGATAAAAATCCAGAAGAAATTTTTGCAGAAGAATTTTGCGTAATTAATTGATTGGTTTAATAGATTCACCATGAAGGACATGAAGAAATATAAAAAAATACCTTTTTAATTAAATCTTCGTGAAACTTCATATCTTCTTCGTGTTTTATTAAGACTGGGATATGTGAGGGAATTAGGAGGTGTTATGCTTGTACAAAATGAATTTATTAATTATTATGATATTCTACAAATAGAAAAAACTGCGACTGATGGCGAAGTGAAAAAAGCATATAAGAAAATGGTTTTGAAATTTCATCCGGATGTTAATAAAGAAAAAGATACAAATCAAGAGTTTAAAGAAATTTTGAAGGCTTATTCTATCTTAAAAGATACACATTCGAGAAAGCAATATGATGAAGAGTTGCAAAAAAATAACACATTCTTAAAAAAGATAAATTTTAAATATGGTTACCAAAAAATAATTGGGCAGACGAATAAGATTATCAAAAAATTCCAAATATTCTTTAATAATATTTATTCGCAAAACACAGAGGAAGTAAATTTTATCGAAAGTCCTTATGATGGAATAAATATATCAAAAGACATTCTTTATTTGAGTAATGAAGAGTTGGAAAGAAGGCTTTTGTATTCTAACAATATTTATGTAAAAATTCACTCTGCATTGGCTTTAGGTATTAAAAAGAATAAATCTTCTTTAAATATTATAGAAAAAGTGTTATTAAATGAACATTACGAAGTGCAAAGAGCCTGTGTTTGGGCATTGGGCAATTTGCAGATGAAAAAAAGTATTGGAATTTTAAAAAATTTATTTAATAATTGTAATTCTACCCTAAAACTTGATATAATAAAAACTATATTTAAAATTACAAAAGGGCATGGATTTTTAATAAATAATTTGTTAAAACAAGGGCTAAAAGATAATATTTCTGATGTAAAGGCTGGATGTATAGAAATTATGCTAAAAACTAAAAAAAAGTTAAAATATAATGACTTACAAGAGATTTTTAGTTCTAATATCAAAGAAAAAGAAAAAAACTTGGTATATACATAGACACAAAGGAAATACTATGGAAAAAAAACTAAATTGTTGGGAATTTAAAAAATGTGGTCGCGAACCCAATGTTAATAAGGTAAATGAACTTGGTGTTTGTCCTGCTTCAGTCGAAAATAAGATAAATGGTCTTCATAGTGGAGTAAATGGTGGAAGGTGTTGCTGGGTTATTGCAGGGACATTTTGTGGTGGAAAAGTACAAGGTGTGTATGCAGAAAAACTTGGTAATTGTATAAATTGCGAATTTTATAAATTAGTTTGGAAAGAAGAAGGAAAGAAAAATATTAAAATGTCAGTTCAAATATTAGATATGCTAAAATGAACAACGGGCTTAAGCCTATTGTGTTACGTCATATATAAGGAGAATAATTATGTTACAGGATCATTCCGCAGTAGGAAATGAAAGACAGTTAATTTTGTTTACACTTGGAAAAGGGAATTACGGGATACCAATAGAAAATGTTTTTGAAATAAAAAAGATGGAAGAAATTACAGTTGTTCCAAAAGCTCCTAAATTTATTGAAGGTGTTATAAATCTAAGAGGTAATGTAATACCTGTAATTGATTTGAGAAAAAGATTTGGTATGGACAAAGTTGAAATTAGCAAAAAAACTAAAATTATAATTGTAGAAATTGGTAAAAGACAGTTTGGTTTAATAGTTGATGCCGTTGCCGAAGTAGTAACTCTTTCTAATGATCAGATAGAACAATCATTGCCAACTGTTTCTGGATTAAAAGCAGAGTTTATAAATGGAATTGGTAAATTAAACGATAAACTCATTATTATTCTTGAAATTTCAAGGATTCTACAAAGCACAGAAGATATTAAGATAGAAAGTTAAATCAATGGAATTTATAAGATTAACCGAATCCGAATTTGAAAAATTTGCAACCCTCATTCATGAAATGGCTGGGATTTATTTAAAAGAATCAAAAATAACTCTACTCTCAAATAGATTAAGAAAAAGACTAAAAGCAAAAGAGTTTTCTAATTTTGATGAATATTACAATTATCTAAAAAATAGTAGAGATGCCTACGAACTTGATGAAATGCTAAATGCAGTTTCTACAAACGAGACTTATTTTTTTAGAAATGTAAAACACTACGATGCTCTGATCGAAAGTATTATCCCTGATTTTATCGAAAAAAGAAGAACTCCAGTTAGAATATGGAGTGCTGGGAGTTCATCTGGAGAAGAAGCATTCACTTTGGCTATGCTTCTTGATGAAAAAGGATTACTCGAAAGAAACTTAGTAGAAATTTATGGTACTGACATAAACACAAGCGTTTTGGAAGAGGCAAAAAAAGGTCTTTTTGACGATAAAAGGCTAAGAACAACGCCACCTCAGTATATAACAAGATATTTCAAAAAAATAGACACTTCTTTATACGAACTCGATAGAAAAATAGTAAATTCTGTCAAATTTAGCAGATTAAATCTAAAAACAGATAAATTTGATGCAAAATACGATATAATATTTTGTAGAAATGTAATGATATATTTTAACAAAGAAGATCAAGAAAAAATAGTCCAAAAATTCTATGATGCACTAAAAAACGATAGTTATTTCATAATAGGGCATTCAGAGTCCCTATATTTCATAAAAACTGGCTTTAAATATATAAAAATTAGCGATGCTCCACTTTATTATAAAGGAAATTGGTAAACAATTCTCATAGAGGTATAAAATTACAGAAATTAATATGGGTTATATCCTCTGGAAACAATGGGTAGCTACCCATTGTTTCCAGAGGAGGGCTTAAATTGACTCGCAAAGAGAGAGAAGAAAAATATAAATAATTTCTAAAATATAAAAATAGATTAATTTAGGGAGGAGAAAAACAAGTATTTATGCCAATTATTACAAGATTTTATGGTATTATTATTAAAATGTATTTTAATGACCATTTACCACCACATTTTCACGCAATTTATAATGAGTATAATGCTATATTTGATTTAAATACTTTAGAAATGATAGAAGGTGATCTTCCGCCTAAAGCTATGAAGTTAGTAAAAGAATGGGCGGAAGAATATAAAGTTGATTTAGAAAAAATTTGGAAAACTCAAGAATTCAAGCAACTACCAGGGTTAATTTAATGAATACAAAACCACCAAAAATTAAATCACTAAAAACTCAACCTAATTTGATTGTAGAAATATTATTTACCGATAACACGATAAAACGATTTGATTGTAAAAAAATAATTAATAGAAATGAATTATATAAAAAATTAGAAAATCCGAGTTTTTTTAAGAATGTAAAAGTTGATAATGGCGGATATGGGATAAGTTGGGACGATGATATAGATTTAAGCGAAAATGAATTATGGGAAAATGGATTTTAAAACAAATTTTGGAAATGAAGAGACTTAAATTGACCCGCAAAAAAAGAAGAATAAAAAAATTAATATAGATGAAAATATCATAACTGATTTTAGAGAGGTTAGTAAAATATAGATAAAGCGATAATAATTCTATTTGTGGGAACAGGGGGAGTAAATTGACTCGCAAAGAGAGAGAAGAAAAATATATTGAGATAGAACGACTCGCAGCAAACGCTATAAAAGACGAGGATAAATTTGATCTAATAAATCAAGGGTTAAATCTTGCCAAACAATATGAGGATAAAGACTTTGTTTTGTTTTTTTTGTCGGAAGAATCTGGGTATAAAAAAGATTATGACAAACAAGAAAATTATCTAAAACAAGCAATTGAGATTAATCCTAATTATTTTTTTTATAGATGTCTGGGAGTTTTTTTATCATGTAAAAATAACGAAACAGAAGCAATTAAATATTACGACAAAGCGATTGAGTTAAATCCTAATGATTACCATAGTTATAGGCAAAAAGGAGTTTCTTTATCAAAACTTGGTAATCCAACAGAAGCAATTAAATATTTTGACAAAGCGATTAATTTAAATCCTAATGATTACCATAGTTATAGAGATAAAGGCGTTTCTTTATCTAAGCTTGGTAACGAAACAGAAGCAATTAAATATTACGACAAAGCGATTGAGTTAAATCATAATGATTACCATAGTTATAGAGAAAAAGGAGTTTCTTTATCAAAACTTGGTAACCCAACAGAAGCAATAAAATATTACGACAAAGCGATTGAGTTAAGTCCTAATGATTATTTATCTTATGGTTGGAAAGGGGATAATTTAAAAAGATTAGGAAAATATGAAGACGCAGAGCCTTACTTAGAAAAATCTTTAAAACAAAATGTTTTTAAACCACAATTTATGGCTTGCTATGCAGAGGTTTTATTTAAACTCAAAAAATTTAATGAGGCAAAGATATATATAGAGGAAGCAGAAAAGCTTGATACAGAAAAAAAATATGAATATATAATAAGAGTTATCAAATCTATGATAAACGAAGACTCAGATGCTCTTAAATTTTTTGAGGAGCAGGAAAAAAAACTTAAAGCACAAAAAGAGAAGTTTGAATTATATCAAAAATTTTCGGATAGGATGTCGCATAAGATAGGGAATCAGTATTTTGTTTTAAATAATATTGTAAAACTCATAGACTTAAAAGGGTGTGAGTCGTTTGATGAAGACAAATTAGATACTCTAAAAGATGCAATTTCAAATATTTCTTCTATATTAAAAGAATTAGACCAATTAAAAGCACCACTTTCAAAATCAAAACTCAAAGTTGATGTAAAAAAAGAACTTTTAAGTCTCAAAAACATAAAACAAAATATACAAATTGAAATTGAGACTGATTTAGGGATAATTTTACTCGAAAAATACCATTTTATGCAAGCAATGACTGAATTAATACAAAATTCTACAAAAAATAATGGTGAAAATGTTAAAATAAAAATAATAGCAAGCATTACCCAAAAATCACCAAAACCACTTTCTGATAACAAAAATTGGCTTTTAGTTAAAGTTATTGATGAGGGCAAGGGTATTCCATTCTCCAAAAAAGATACAATTTTTGAGCCGTTTTTTTCGATGAATAATGGTAGTGGGCTTGGGCTTTCGATAGTAAAAAAAACTATTGAAGAAGAACACGAAGGGATTATTAGAGAGACTGGCAAAGAGGGCGTTGGTGCTTGTTTTGAAATATTTATTCCAATAGAGGAGAAAAAAGATGAGTCCTAATATACTAATAGTTGATGACGAAAAAGAAATCCTTAAAATAATCCCACAATTTTTACAATCCGCTGGTTTTGATAGATTTGACACAGCGACATCTTATAAAGAAGCAATTGAAAAGTTAAAAAAAACACATTTTGACATTATTGTAACAGATATGGTTATGGAAGACGAAAAATCTGGTCTGGCAATTGTTAGTGAGTTTAGAGACCTGTCCCCTCTTGTGATAGTAATTACAGCATACCCAAACACAAATTATTTAAAAGAATGTATGCGTGCTGGTGCTTACGACTATATCGATAAAAGAGACGAAGATGCGATGGAGCAATTAATTAAATCTATAAATGAAAGCCTAAAGACTCTAAAAAATAAAAACCTAAAAAATGATAGAGATGCAGGTTTTATAGAAAATGAATACGACAATTTATACAAACAATATAAAGGTAAATTTATTGCTATATTGGATGAAAATGTTATTGGTTCAGGCGATAGTTATGATGATATAGAAGAACAAATAACAAAAAAATATCCTTATTCTTCACCTACTTATTTCTCATTTCCAGATGAAGGAGATTCAATTGGTTGATTTTAATATAAATTTACTAAAAAATAGAATATTATTTTCACAAAAAATAAATAATTATAGGATTACCTTTACTATTTATGTAAAATCAAAAAATAACAACAACTGGATACCAATCCCTGTAAAATTTGACAGTGGAGCAAGCATAAGTTTGTTTGGTAAAGATTTTGCAAAACAAATTGGTATTAATAAAATAGAAAATGATGATATAGTCCCATTTAAAACAGCAAACAATGAGGATATAAAAGCTTATAAACATAAAATATTTTTTAAATATGATCTTACAAATAAAAAAATAGAATATCAATTAGATGTTGCAATAACCACAGAATTCGATAAAAAATATCATTTAATCGGTCTAAATCCATTTATTAGCCAATTTGGAATTGTAATTGACTCAAAAATGATGTATATTTTTAGACAATGAGATAAAAATAGATTAATTTATCTGAATATGTTATGATTTAATCTGACACTAGATAAAAATTAATGCTATAAAGCAAAAATAAAATAAATTAGGATTATTAAATCTGGCTAAAACGTTAGGAAATGTATCAGAAGCTTGTAAGGTTATGGGATATTCAAGGGATAGTTTTTACA
>MIAN01000135.1 GCA_001829125.1 Spirochaetes bacterium GWB1_27_13
TGATAAAGAAATAAATAAATATGATGATTTACCAGCTTTATTATTTGTAAAAAGCGCTAGTTTGATGAATCTTATTGAGGAGTAAAAATTATATCCAATAAAACGACTCAGTCTGAAGTTACATCAGTTTCGATAGGGTCAACGACTATTTTTTTACCAAATCTTACTTTTTTGTAAGAGTAATAATTATTATTTTTCTTTAAATCTGCTAATATTTTATTCATATCTTCTTCATTAAGTGGAGAACTGTTTGCGTATTGTATTCTTTGTTCATAAAATAGATCTATCAAAACGCGCTTATAAAAATGGCTAATTTTTAATGGAAAAATAGTGATTGTATCCTTTGTAACAATTAAATCACATTCAACATTTTTGATGTTATTTTTTGATGAATTACTACCATCAAAAGCCATTAAATAAGATTCCCATTTATCATAAAAACCGATTGGTAAATTTGTCGCAAAAATATATCCATTTATTGGATAGATATTCACTTTTATATCTTTATTTTCTTTTTTAGTTTTTAAAATTAGATAAGCAAAAGGTATATAATCAATCCCTGCAGTGTTCATATATTCTACCTTAAAAACGACAACGCCCATTTCTTTTTGTTGAATATTACGAGGAAGTGTAAGGCATGAAGAAAATATTAACACAAAAAAAATAAGATATATAAAATATTTATTCATAATCTAAATTTTAAATTCCTTTTTTTAAATTTGTAACTTCTTTATTTTCTATTTCAAAATTAAAAAACTCTGATTTACAACCATTTCCTGCAGGTGATTGAGATTGTATTCCAACAAATAATTCATCATCAAACAAAAAATTTAACAATCTGTGCATAAACCAATTTATACCATCAAAAGAATAATAAAGCCCAAAAGTACTATTTTTTCTTACAACTCTAAGCCATATTTGGCTATCTTTTATTTCTATACCGTTGCAGTCGTCTGATCTATCATTTGTAATTACACTTACAACAGCAGGATAACCAAGGTCTGTTTTTTCAAAACAAAATTTAATATATTTTTTAGAATTTTTATAAATAACCAAACATCCAGCATCATAAGTTTCTTTAAAATCTGGCTTAATTAAAACGCTTACTATAAAATTAGTCTTAATTTTTTTATATAAATAAAAAGCGTTAAACCTATTATACTCAGAATAAGGCGAAATGTAACAATCTGTGGCAGGATTGGCATCAATAACTATTTTATTGTCAAAAAACTCTACTTTTCCACTTTCATTGTTTAAAATCTCAAAATTAGATAACATTCTTAACCCTTAAATCAAAATTTTTTAAATAGAATTACTTTTATATACTTAGACGTTTCTAAAATATCAATAAATTATATACCGAAATGTTTCATGTTTGTCTTAAATTTAATAATAATTTTTTTCTAAGTCCTTTTAAGAAAACAAGTTGTAAAAAAAACATTTCAGGTATATAATGACAATCTACACGATTATCATTATAAATTTAATTAAATATTAGTACTACGATATTTATCTCCACTTATAACTTTATGTAAAACTTCACTTAACTCTTCCATAACAAAAGGTTTAGCAATTATTTCAGAAAAACCATATTGTTTAAAATTTGAAATTACAGGATCATTGGAATATCCACTCGAAACAATTGCTTTTATCGTTGGGTCTATTTCTTTTAATTTTTCTATTGCTTCTTTTCCACCAAGTCCACCCGGTATTGTTAAATCCATAATTACACAATTAAACGGTTTGTTATACTCTATCGCCTTTTTGTATAAATCTATCGCTTCTTCTCCGTCTGATGCAAAATCTACTTCATAGCCAAGATGGTTTAACATTTTACCTACTACCAATCTTATAGATTCTTCGTCATCCATAACTAAAATTCTTTCTTTTTGTGAAAATGTCATATTTTTTATTTTTTCATTTTTTTCTTTATTAGTTTTAATGTGATTTGTTTGCTTTATTGAAGCTGGAAGGTAGACAAAAAATGTTGTACCAAGTCCAATTGTTGATTCTACCAATATTGCTCCATTATGTTTTTTTATTATTGAGTAAACAATAGAAAGTCCCAACCCTGTACCTTTTGTCTTTGTTGTAAAAAAAGGATCAAATATCTTGTCAATATATTCCTTTGAAATTCCAGTTCCTCTATCTCTAATCGAAATTAATATATATTTGCCAGATGCCAATTGTATAGAAGAATGTTCTTCTAATATAACATTCTCTACATTTATATCAATTTTGCCACCAGAAGGCATTGATTGAATTGCATTTATAATAAGATTTTGGATAACCTGATTTATTTGACCTTTATCAATATCCACAGACCAAATATCATCTAAAAAAGAGAAAGAGCAGGCTACATTTGAACCTCTTAAGACAAATATAGTAGAATCTTTTATTATTTCTTCAATAGAAGAAGTTTCCTTTACAGGGTCTCCTCCTTTTGCAAAAGTTAATAATTGTTGTGTTAATTCTTTTGCTCTAACAGTTCCTTTTTCTGCATCGATTAAAAAATGATAATTACTATCTTCAATATCAGTATTTATTTTTGCTAAAGAAATATTTCCAAGAATAGAAACTAATATATTGTTAAAATCATGAGCTATTCCACCAGCAAGAATTCCTATGGACTCTAATTTTTGGCTTTTTTTGAGTTCATCTTGAATTCTAAGGTTTTCTGTAATGTCTCTAAAAACTAAAACAACACCTATTATTTTCTTTTCAATATCAAATATTGGAGCCGCATTATACTCCATCATAATATTTTTTTTACTTTTAATTATTATTGCTTTATTATTTTCTAACCCCAAAGAAGTCTTTTTCTCTAACACCCAATATATTGGATTTTTGACAATATCACCTGTTTTCTGATCGATTATTAAGAATAATTCTGCAACAGATCTACCAATTATTTCTTCTTTTGTACAATCTAACAATTTTTCTGCAGCATCATTAATAAGTATAACTCTTCCATCTTTATCTGCTGTGATAACTCCATCGCTTAAAGCCCTTAATGTTACTAAAAGTTTTTCATTTTCTTCTATTAAAAGTTTTTCTGCTCTTTTTCTTAATGTAATATCACTTGTAATAACTGCGATTCTATTTTGTGTAGAAATATAAGAATTTATCTCAAGATATTTTTTTAGATTTGAAACAAACATTTCTGAATGTATAGGAAGTTGAGTTTTAGCTATTTCTTTTGCATTTTCCATAAGTTCATTTTTTATCTCTGGAAAAATATCTTTTAGGGATTTTTCTATTATAACTTCTTTTTTTATGCCAATTAATTTTTCAAATTCTGGGTTAATATCGACGACTTTAAAATCATCTGGCTCTTTATTTTTATCATATATAACGTCCAAAAGTAAAAAACCATTTAACATTTTTTCAAACAATAATCTGTATTTTTCTTCACTTTCTCTTAATGCTGCCGCTCTTTCTTCAACTTTCTTTTCAAGATTTAAATTGTATTCAATAAGTTCATCGCTTTTTATTTTTAATTCTTCAGATAGTATTTCAATTTTTTCAAAACTTCTTGTAAAATTTAGAGCAAGTGCAAGGGATTGAGATAGAAGAAAAAACCAAAACCCAAAAGAAAGCATTGTTGGTACATTAAGAACACCAAAAAATGTAAGAAAATCAATGAATCCTGCAGTGGTTTGAACTAAAGAACCTATAAGGATAATTCTGCCCCCTTCTCTTTTTCTTACTACTGCTAATATTATTACATAAGTGTAATATAATGCCATACAGCACCCAATTATCTCTAATATTGATAAAACAATTATAGATGATTGCATAGGGATAAAAATAAAAATCGTTAGAAAAATTAAGAGTGGTATATTAAAGGCATAATGTACAATTTTATTTACTTCATTGGGAAAAATCTCACGATAAAATAGGGTAAAAAAGAACAAAATTAAGAATAAGCATATAAAAGAAATTTTGGGCAAAAATGTAATATCCATCGTAGGAAATAAAAACAAAATAGCCATATCTCCAACAATAAGGGCTCTTACAGCAAAAATAATTGATAAAAGTCCAAAGAATAAAAAATTAATATTTTTTCTTCTTAAAATGAATAATCCTAGATGATAAAACCCCATTAACAAAAGACTTCCAAAAAAGAAAATATCAACAAATAAATCAATATCTTTTCTTGAAGAGTTATGAAGATCAGTTGTTTTACTATTTAAAGGTGAAAATAAATTATTTACAGAAGCGACAGAAATTTCTACTTTATTTTTACCTGATTGTTTCGGCTTATCAAAAGTACAATTACTTAGGCTTAATATAAAGAGTATTAAAAAACATATTTTTAAAAAAAACTTAAATGAACTTTGCATACTTACTATTATAAAAAAAGATTAATAGAAAGTCAAAAAAAAAATAATAATAATATTATTTTTTAATAAATTTATTTAAAATACTCTACACCATTTTTAAATATTTGCAAACCAGTAAATTTTTCCTTAATACCTTCGGTCCAACGAGGATGATTTTCGGTAAAAATAAAAGCCTCTGGGTGTGGCATAAGCCCAAAAACATTCCCTTTTTTATTTGTAACACCTGCAATATCTAAAGTAGCACCATTTGGATTAAAAGGATATTCTACTATACTTGAGTTTGGATTAAAATATTTTATAGCAATTTGTTTGTTTTTTACAATTTCATCTAAGGTAGAATCATCTTTTACTATAAATTTACCTTCGCCGTGCCTAATAGGCAAATACAAAGAGTCTATATCTTTTAACCAGATACCGTTATTTTCAACTTTTACCCAAACCCATCTATCTTCAAAGTGTCCAGAATCGTTTTCTATAAGACTTGCCTCTTGATTGTACGAACCAGAAAGATTTGGAGTAAGCCCAAGTTTTGTTATTATCTGAAATCCATTACAAATCCCAATTACAAGTCTATCTTGTTCTATAAAAGTGTGTAATTGGTCTATTACATTATACTTAATTATATTTGCAAATACTTTACCAGAAGCAATATGATCCCCAAAAGAAAAGCCACCCGGAAAAGCAACAATTTGATAATCAAATAAAATTTTCGTATTTTCAATCAAATCTTCAAGATGAAGAATTTTTACATTTCCACCTGCAAGTTCAAAAGCCCATGCAAGTTCTTTTTCTGCATTTATGCCATAACCTGTTAAAACTAAAACATTTGGTTTCAAGTTAAACCCTCAAAAATTAATTTTAACCAATTATACAACTTTTTTTTGATTTATGCTATTATTTTTTTAATTTTAGAAAATTTTTTTTCAGGCTATTTTATTGATTTAAAGAAAATATTTTTATTTTTCAACAATTCACTCTCTTATTGACTATTCAATTAATATAAATTATAATTAACAAAAAATTTTTAGGTTAATGAAATGAATAAAAAATATGAATTTAAAGAAAAAATTAGATGGCAAATATTTTTAGTTATTCTTCCTATAGCTGTTGTACCAATAATGTTAATTTCTATTTTTATATCTTTGCAGATATTTAAATATTTAAAAGATACTAATATTTCTAATTATACAACTATACTAAAGCAAGTTGCATACAATTTGGATAATGTTTACGAACAGTATAGTATAACATTATCAAATGTATTTAAAATTAAAAGTGTGGTAAAAGGGTTAAATGCTCATCCTTATAAAAATAAACAGGAAGAATTATCAATATCTGTTGATATTGTTGGAGATGAAACAACTGAAGGTGGCATAAAAAATACACAAGAAGAAAGAATTGCAGGTCATCTAACAATTTATGAGTTTGACCGAGTTTCTCTTATAAACAATAAAAATTACAAAATTCATATGTCAAATACATCAAATACAACTTTTCCTATGATAAAAGATATAAAACAGTTTCAAAAAGACCCTTTATTTCTTAGTTTAAACTATAATAATGGTAAAAAAATGGCATTTGGTAAGCTAGGTAAAGATATTTTGTCTGGCGGGTTAAATGCAAATGATAGAACAGTAATGATACTACCTTATTATAAGCAGTCAGATAATAAAAAAGATTTCAAGAAATTTATTATGGTTGTTTTTAATACTGATTTTATTCCAAGTTTTTATAAGCGTATCACAGAATTAAAGCGTGGGACATTGTTTGTACTTGATAGCAATTTTAATATTGTTTCAAAAAATCATCCAGATACTGATGATTTTTATGATTATGATGAGAATACGGGAAAATATCTACTTGGCAAAGATTCTCCAGACGACCCTTATGAAAATATGTCTTTTTTTGAATATTCTTTATTAACAACAGATTCAAAAATTCTAGAAATGCCAAAAATAAAAAATGAATTAATACTTCTCAAAAATACAATAAATACTGAAGAATATGTAGGTTTACTCAATTTTGAGGTAGAATTTAATAAAATAAACTATATAACTATGATAGAATATGCAAAATCATCTCAATTTTATTTTGTTTATTTTTATCCTACATATCAAATATCTAAACCTATTTATAAAATAATAACAATTATTATAATATTAACTCTTATTACTATAATATTGCTTTTTGTCATAAGTCTTTATGTAAGTAAAAGCTTTTCTAAACCAATTAATGAACTTGCAACTTCTTCAAAACTCATATCATCAGGAAATCTTTCTATTCCAGATATAGTAAACAAATATTCAAACGAAATTGGTATTCTTATTAAATCATTTAATAAAATGAAAAATGACATGAAAGAACATACAACAAACCTTGAAGAGTTGGTAGAACAAAGAACAGAGCAACTTAATAATGCTTACAAAGATATATTAAATACACACAATGCAATGAAAGGTCAACTTGAATTAGCCAAAAAAATTCATGAGTCTATAATACCTAAAACATATCCAAAAATGGAAATTTTTGATTTTGCAGGGCTTTGGCTTCCTATGAATGACCTTGGTGGCGACTATTTTGATGTTTTTGAAGTTTCTCCAACAAAAATAGGGATAGTTATTGCCGACGTTTGTGGGCATGGAGTTCCAGCAGCTCTTATAATAACAATGGTAAAAATATCATTTAGAAATAATTCAGTATTGTATAATTCAACAAAAGAAGTTGTTAATGCAGTAAATAGAGAACTTAATCAAGCAATTTCAGAGACAAATGATTATCTTACCGCTATATATTGTACGATTGATTTGACTAATGGCGTTATAGAATATACAAACGCTAGTCATCCTCAGGCTTATTTAGTACGAAATGATAATACTTTTATAGAATTTATTCCTAATACACCGTATATTGCTGTATTAAATGAAATTAAATCAGAATCTGGATATGAAAATTATTCGATTGATGATAAAATAATTTTTTATACAGATGGCTTAACCGAAGCTAGAAATAGCAAAGATGAATTTTTTGGTATAGAGAAACTTGAAAATTTAATATGTGAAAATAATCACCTTTTTGCAAATGATCTTCTTGTAAAAATTAAAGATGAATTAATTACTTTTTCTCAAGGTAAAGAACAGACTGATGATGTTACTATATTAATTGTGGACATCAAAAAACTTTTAAAATTGTAGACTAAATATAAATGTTATTTGTGAATATTTGAATATTCCTTTTGGTTTAATTTTGATTGACAAATAAAGTCAAAAATAATATTATTTATGGCACATATTAATCAGATTATTACAATTTATAATCCGAGAAAATCAGTGTAAATCCGTGTTATAGAAAGAGTGTTTTATGATAAAAAAAATGAGTTTTATATTAGCAATTGTTTTTGTTATTTCGATTTATATGGTAAATTTTGTTGGTTGTACAACAGCAAATTCATCTCAACAATCTTCAAATAATACTACAACAACAACGATAAATGATTTATCAATATTGAATGTATCAACTGTTTCATCTATACAATTTTACGATTCTACAAATGATTATAAATTTATAGATGCGGATCAAGGTGACATAGATTTTTTTGTTTCTGGTGTATTAAGATACGTTCACAAATTAAATACAGATATAACAGTTGACAAAACTCCTATTATTTCAGAGAATGGAAATGTTTATTTTGACTCTTTAAAGGAAAATATAACATCCAAAATAGCTAATTGGGGCATTGATTCAAAAGAATATATATTACAAAATAGAGGGATTATATTACAAACTAAATTTCTTGATACTACATTGGATTTAGTTGAAAGAGATCAAATTAAAGGTTATTATATTTTTAGAATTGCAAAAAATAATTTTAAATATGCTGTAAATAAAATTGCTTTTGTTTCACTATTTAGAAATGATACATGGGGTGGAGCTACTGGCAGTAGATTTGGTATGGGTGCAAATGCTATACCAGATAACTCTGGTGATGGGTCTTATGGTAAAAAATTATTTAGACACTATTATAAAGTAGATTTTAGTTTAAATGAAACCACTAATGTAGTTTGGTTTAAACAAGACGATTTAACTCGAGATGGAATAAAAAATATAGGATATAAAAATTTTAAAGATAGAGTTGAAATTTATCTAAAAGGTTCACTTATAACGACAAATTTGAGTTCTGATGCTATAAATGCAAAAACCATTCCATCTGGAAACTCAAATCAATTTTGGTGTCCAGTATTTATCATTTTTGGGAAATAATTTATTTATATTTAGACGCATTATTGCTATAAATTTATTTCTATAAAAGAAATTGCAACACACGCAACTTTATTATTTATTAAACTTTTAGAAGCGTTTAAGTATATTATTAATATTTAATAAGAAATATAAATATTTTATTGTTGTTTTTTTATAAATTTCTTATATAATGATTATTAGATGATGTAAAAAAAATTAAGTTCAACAATTTTTTAAGGATGGAATATGAAGTTAAAAAGCCTTATCACTATATTTTTGTTTTGTTTTTCTCTAATTTTTGCAATTGATAAAATTTCTTATGAAAATCTTACTAAAAGAGATAGGGTTTTGCTTAGTATCTCTTATTACGAAGTCGCAAAAAAATATAAACAAATTGGTAAAGAACAACTTGCAAAACAATACTTTAAAGAGGCATTCAAAATTGAGCCTTATATTGAAAAATATATGAGTGGTGAACTTTCTGTTCCACAAAAAACAATCGCAATTGATTGGAAGTCTATTTTTTCAGATGCAACATCGGATAATGAAGATAAAACTCAAAAAGAACAAAAGATTGATTCTAATAAACAAGAAAATAAAACTATTCAACAAAAAGAAGACAAAAATAAACAAGATGCTGATAAAAATGTGACACAAAATAAACTAGAAAAAGACAATAAGCAAATAATAGAAAAAATGGACAATATAGAGGCAATAAAAAATAATTTAAATGACTTTATTAATACTTTAAAAGATAAAAATGTAGAAAAATCTGTTACTTTTTTTGCACAAAGTGTTTTTATTTCATCTGCTTCTATTTATATAACAAATTATGAGTTAAAAGAGACAATTAAAGGCTGGCTTGAAAAAACGACTGATTTTAATCCAGAATACAGTATTGAAATTGAAAAGATAGAAGAAAATAAATTTAATGCAAAAATAATTTTTAAAAATAAAGTAGATTTTTTTATCTCTTTAAAAGAAAACTCTTTGTTGTTAAAATTTACAAAATATGAAAATGTCTTTTTAATTGATGAAATTTATAATCCTGTAATAAACGAGACTCAAGAAAAACAAATTGATAAAAAAATAAATAGCATAGATAAACCAGAAGATTCTATAAAACTTTTGGTTAATTACCTTATTGAAAACGAAATAGATAAAGCTTGTGGGTTATTTTCAAATGATGTATGGTTTGATGAATTTAACGTTTTACTACCAGTTGACAGATTAAAAGAATATTTTACAGAGTGGAAAGATAAAAATTTGTCAGTAAAAAATGTAAGTGATGTTATTGTTGAAGATAGTTTAAAAAAATATGAGAGTGTTAATATATCTTTATTAAACCAATGGGAACTTGATCTTGACAATTTTGATAAAATTGCAGTTGAATTTAAAAATACGCCTGTTGTTTTTGGTAATCCAAATAAAATTATATATGTTTTTATTATAGAAAAAACAAAAGAACAAGTTCCTTACCAGATTGTTGCTGTTATTCAAGTAGATAAAGAATAATATTGATTGAATGATGAATATTAATATTATTAAAGAAGAAAATGAACTAAAAATACATCCTATTGAGCCTTTTATAAAAGGTCTGATTGATAAAAGAAAGCATTTATTTTTATCTTTTGTAAATATTAGTTGTTTTGACAGTGATCAAAAAGTATATATTTATTATGACCCAGATAATCAATTTTCTTTTTTTATTCAATCTGATATAAAAGAAGCATTTATTTATTTTGTAAAAATTTTTTTTAATGAAAAAATTGTAGATATTTCGTTTTCTTACAAAATACTTTTAATTGCAGAGTCTCTTAAATTTAGCGAAAAAGATTTTTTTGATTTATTTTATTTATTGCATTGGCAAACAGGCAAAAAAGGCATAGATTTTTTTTATAGAATGAAAAATTTTTCTGCTAATTTAAAAGAAAAAGTCTTAGATAAAAAATTATCTATAAATGAGGCTTATTTTTTTGATGCTAATTTTATTAATTACGACAATTTTTTAGAATTATTACCAAAAAATCTGAGTTTTTCTGAAACAAATCAAATAATATCAAATATTACAGAATATTCTAAAAAAGAAAACAAAAATATAGAAGAAATAATTAGATTATTAGATTTTACAAACCCAAAAACACTTGTTTTATCTGCCTTTAGTTTAAAATATAGTATTTATTCTAAAATTAAATTAAAATTTAATAATTTTATACAAAAATTTAATTTACCTTCTAATTGTAAGATAATTTATGATGAAAATTTTGAAACGCAAAACTACAAACTTGAGATAGGTTTTAAAGACAAAAAAAATCTTTACGAAAAAATATCGGTCATAAAAAAATCTTTGGAAAGCAATGTAGAAAGCGAAGATTTATTTATACATAAAAATTTATTTAATGAAGAAAATAATGTTTAAAAATATTTATAATTGTGATATATATAACACAGATTAACATGGATCATTTCTGATGAACACAGATTTTGTTTGTTGGTATTAAATGAATAAAATTATATGAAATGAATGATAATTTATTAATAACCAACGTAATCTGTCTTAATCTACAATAATCTGTGTAAATCCGTGTTATGGGGGAAAAATGAAAAATTTAATGTTATTTGTTTTTTTTATATTTGTATTATTTAGTTGTGGGTATTCTGAAGTAAGAAAAGAAAATTTAACTCGCCCAACTTTTGAAAACGAAAAAAGAATTTATTTAGAACGATTTGCGGTTGAATTTATACCTACTTATTATGTGTGGACTACAAAATATTCTGAATTTATGGATTTGGAAGATGCCAAAGAAGGCACTTTGTTTAAAGTGGTAAAAAAACTTTCTTTAATTGATAATATTTTTACTGTTGAAGATATAAAGAATAAAGATAAAATTACATTACGACAAGTCTCAAAAAAAGACAATACGACTGATTTGGTTTTTTATAATATTTATGACAATAATAGTTTAATTGGTGAGATTAAACAAAGTTCTAATTTGGATTTTGATAATTTTGACTTGTTTTATAAAGGAAAACAGTACTTAATTAGTGGAAAAACAAATAAATTTCAAGAAAATATAATTAATAGCTTTAATTTTACAATTTCAGATGATAAAGAGGTGTTATCTCATATATTTAGAGAATATTATTATCTCAAAAACGAATATGAAATAATTATAAACAAAAACAAAGAAGAAATTCCTGATATGGTTTTTATTGCTACTGGCGTTTTCCTTGATCAAATATTAAGAAGTCAAGGATATGATTATAAAAACTAAAACATTCCATATTAAAAAATTTAGATTTTTTAAAATTTAATCCAAATTTAATAAAAACTATGGGTAAATACAAAAAATTTAATATAAAAGAAATAACCAAAACTTTATTTGAGTTAAAAAGTAATTTTGATAGTATAAATTATCAACTTGTAAGAAAAAAAGAGAAATTAAGTGATACGATAATTGAGAATATTATAGAAACTTACCAATATATAAATGAACTTTTGGATAAAGATATAGAACTTTTTTCTTCGGCTGGACTTTATTCTATGGCAGAGTTAAATCATATAGTCTTATGTGGAACAAAAAAAGAAAAAAGAATTGAATATCATAAACATATTGTAGAAACAAGAGAAAAGTTTCAAAAAAACATAAAACCAATCTTTGAGTGGTATAAAAAAGAGTCAAAAGAAAAAGAAATAAGTCCTTTTAAGCTCGCTAGTGGATTTTATGTAAAAGCTTTAAGCCAACCACAACTTTTTATAGAAGGTAATCATAGAACTGAGAATGTTATAATGAATTATATTCTAGTAAGTTTTGGAAAACCTCCTTTTATTCTTAGTACTCATAATGCAATAAAATATTTTGAGCCTTCTGCTCAATTAAAAGTAACAAGTAAAGAAAATTTTATGTCAAATATAAGAGAAATTCCAAACTTAAAAAAAGAAATTAAAAAATTATTAGAAAAATATGTTGATGAAAAATACATATATTAGTATAATATATGACTTAATGTACTATTAATAATTTAAGGATATAGTAATGGATTTTATAGCTGGTTTTTTTCAATTATTTGGAAGTCTTGGGATATTCTTATTTGGTATTCGTATAATGAGCGATGGCATCCAAAAAGTAGCAGGCGAAAAATTTCAAACATTGTTAAATATATTAACTTTTAATAGATTTACAGCAGTTTTTACTGGACTTACGATTACTTCAATAATCCAATCCTCATCTGCAACAACTGTAATTCTTGTTAGCCTTGTCAATGCTGGGTTAATGACTCTCCCAAAAGCAATTGGCGTAATAATGGGAGCTAATATTGGTACTACTATGACAGCATGGATAGTATCATTAATAGGATTTAAATTTAGTATTTCTATGTTTGCTATGCCTGCTATTGCTATTGCTCTTCCTTTAATATTCTCCAAAAAAGAAAAATTAAGGAATCTTGGTGAGTTTTTTATAGGATTTGGGTTATTGTTTTTAGGACTTGATTTTTTAAAAAAATCTGTTCCTGACATCAAAAGTAATGTTGAAGCAATTCAATTTTTAACTAATTTAACAGGTTATGGACATTTTTCTGTAATATTGTTTATAATAATTGGTACTTTATTAACAGTAACAGTACAATCTTCAAGTGCTGCTATGGCAATAACAATGACAATGGCTTATAAAGGCTGGATCAATTTTGATATAGCAGCAGCTTTATGTCTTGGTGAAAATATTGGTACAACTATTACAGCACATCTTGCATCTATTGGTATGAATGTTTCTGCTCGTAGGGCAGCACGAGCACACATGTTTTTTAATCTATTTGGTGTAATATGGATGATTTTTGTATTCTATCCATTTATTAAGATGATAGATTTTTTTATACCAGGAAATGTAAATGATCCATCAAATATACCTATGCACCTTTCTATGTTCCATACAACATTTAATTTAATAAATACAACTATTTTAATATGGTTTATTCCGCAATTTGCTAAAATTGTAGAATTTCTAATTCCAGAGAAAAAAGAAGCAGTAGACAGAGGTTATCATCTCCAGATAACAAATACAAATTTTGTCGATTTTGCAGATACAAATTTAAGGATAGCAAGAAACGAAATTGGTAAAATTTCAACAATGACTTATGATATGCTTCTATATTTTTTGAATGCTATAAAGAATGACAAAAAAGAAGAAGTAAATCAAATAGAAGAAAAAATACAAAATTATGATACACAAATAGATATTATGTACATAGAAATAAGTAAATTTTTAGCAAATTGTAGAACACGTATTATAAATGATAAGGATTCTTTTACAATTAACTCGATGTTAATAATAGTAAGCGAATTGAAAAGCATTAGTAATAGTTGTACTTTGCTCATCGAATCAATTAAGAAAAAAGAAAAGAAAAAAATGAAATTTCATAAAAATGCAAAAAATGAAATTGAAGATTACACAGCAGAAGTTTTAGATTTTGTAAAATATAATTCTGATTTTATAAATAACAATATGAAAGAACATGATTATAATTTAGCTCAAAAAATGGAAAAAGCAATCGATGCTAAAAGAGACAGATTGAGAAAAACTTCACAAAATAAAATGATTAAAGGTGCTGATATTCAAGCAGAACTTATTTATATGGATATTTTAAAATATCTTGAACATATAGGGGATTTCAATTTGACTATTTCGCATTCTTTAAAAGAAATATAGTTAATTTATTTAAATAAAAAGAGCAACATATTCAAAAATGTTGTTCTTTTTTCATTTCTGATAAAATATTTATTCTAATCCAATTTACTTTTAAATTTTAAAAGAATATAATACTTATTCTATAAATGGAGCAAAATCTATTGTGACAAGTTCAATTTTAAAATAAATTTATTCATTAAAATAGGTTAAAAATATGAAAGATAAATACTATAATATAGGAACAATATCAAAATTATGTAATATCTCAATAAGAACTTTGAGGTATTATGATGAAATAGGAATTCTAAAACCTGATTTTATAGATAGTAATGATTATAGGTATTATTCGCCTGATAAAATAATAGACATTAATTATATTCAAATATTAAAAAATCTTAATTTCTCATTAAAAGAGATTAGTAACCTTATCCACAATGATATTGATTTTCAAATTATCAGTGATTTATATCAAAATAAATTAAATTTTTTAAACAAACAGATTGAATCTTTAGAAAATATAAAACAAAGTCTAAACAATCAAATATCAAAAATAAAATTGATTAATATAGATAATATTGAAAAAGAAAAAATAAGTATAAAAAATATTCCAGATGAATTTGTCGCTACACAACGGTTTTCGGGACAAGTTGATTTTAATATTTTTGCCTTAAATCTAAGAAAATTTAAGGCTATGTTATTAGAAAATCAGATTAAGCCAAATGGATATTATAAAAATATTATCTATAATTATCTGAATAATAATTTTAGTAATTCGGATATGGATATCTATGTCCAAGTAGATAAAAATCTATTTGGTAAATTTCCATTTATCGAAAAAAAAGAAGCATATTCTTGCGTCTCTTTTTTGCATTATGGACAATATGAGACCTTACAAAAGTCATATAATTTTCTTTTAAATTGGGTAAAAGAAAAAGATTATAAAATTATTGATAATATTATAAATACTTTTATAATTTGTTATGATATTACCCTAAACTCAAAAAAATTTGTTACAGAAATTCAAATTCCTATCAATTTTTCTTAAATATTTCTTGACTCTCACGTTACGTCATAGATTATCTTTATACTCAATAAATAATATTAAGGAGAGTTTTATGTCAAAAAAATTATTTTTTTTAATTTTTTCGATTATTATGGTGTGTTCTTGCAAATCATTATCTAATAATGATTCAATTTTTAAGAAGGGAGATATGGAAAAATTAGTTACTAATAAAGAAAAAATTATTGAGATGGAAAATAAGATAAAATCAGACAATAAAAAAATTCACAATATTTTGATAATTAAAAATAATCTTATTGCTTACGAATTTAATTCAGATTCTTATGATAGTAATAAAATTCAAAATATTTATTCTGTTACAAAAAGCGTAATGTCTATATTGATTGGTATCGCCAATGAAAAAAAATATTTAGATTTAAATCAAAAAGTTTTAGATTTTTTTACAGAATACAAAATAGAAAATTTAGATGATAGAAAGAAAAATATAAAAATAGTCGATTTATTAACAATGGCAAGTGGAATCCAATGGGATGAATTCGGACAGTTTACAGGAGTTGCAACTCATGGAGAAATGGTTTCATCAAAAGATTGGATTCAATTTATTTTAAATCAACCAATGATTGATGAGCCTGGCAAATCATTTAATTATAATTCAGGTAATATTCATTTACTATCTGCTATTTTACAAAAATCTACAAAATTAACTGCAAGTGAATTTGCTGATAAATATTTATTTCAATATCTTGATATAAAAGAATATAATTGGATAAAAGACCCTCAAGGTATAAATTTTGGTGCAGTAGGTCTTCAAATTTCTCCAAATGATATGGCTAAGATAGGTTCGTTATATTTAAATAAAGGAAAATGGAATGGTAAACAGATAATTAACGAATCATGGGTTACAGAATCCACCAAAAAGCAGATTGCTACACCTTTTCCTGGATGGAATTATGGTTATTGCTGGTGGTTATTACCTCATGCTCAGTATCAAATATTTTCGGCAATTGGTTATTTAGGACAATTTATAATAGTGATACCTCAAACAAACATGATTGTAGTTATTACTTCAGAACTTACACCAGAAGAATATATCGGTTATTCTAGTGAGTTGCTATATAATTTTATTTTACAAGCGTTTTAATAAAGATATAATTAAGATTACATATTGATAATCTTTTAAATTATCAATGTGTAATTAAAATGTAATTAAATAAAAATAATTGATAGTATTTATATTCATGCAAAAAAAATTATGATATTAATATATAGATTTTTAGAATTACAAAAAATTTATTTTAGATATGGGAATATTTATGGAAATAATGGAATCTATTTTAACAAGAAGAAGTATAAGAGATTATACAAATATATTAGTTCCTGAAGATTTGATAATCAAGATAATTAAGGCTGGAATGTATGCTCCATCAGCAGGAAATCAGAGGGCTTGGCAATTTATCGTAATTAATGATAGAAATATTTTGGATAAAATACCAGAAATTCATCCATATTCTCAAATGCTCAAAAAATCAAATGTTGCCATTTTAGTCTGCGGTGATAAATCACTTCAAAAACATCAAGATTTTTGGGCTCAAGATTGTTCGGCAGCAACTCAAAATATGTTATTGGCAATACATAGTTTGGGACTTGGGGGTGTATGGCTTGGAATTTATAATATCATAGAGAGAGTAGAAGGAATAAAAAAATTATTAAATTTACCAGAATATATTACACCATTTAGTTTAATACCAATTGGTTATCCAAAAGATTCTGTAGAAAATACAGAAAGATTTGATAAAGAGAAGATTCATTACAATGGGTGGTAAAAATTATAATTTAAAGAACTGGTAAAATAATATTATACAACATCAATCTGTATATTTTTTACTACTTGCTTCATTAAATTGATAAATTAATTAAATATGAAAGGATACAACATTATGAAAAAAATTTTATTAATTAGCTTACTAATGTCTTTTTTTTTGATTGAAGCATTTTGTGGAGATATACTTCACAAAGCAGCTTATAATGGAGATATGGAATTAGTTAAAAAAATTCTAAAAACTAAAGTTAATCCAGATGAAAGAGATTCTTTTGGAGGAACGGCTTTACATGCGGCAATGTTTCAAAAAAATATTGAAATAATTATTCTTTTAATTGACAATGGATTTGATGTTAATGCAATAGGAACATCAAATGGTTATACACCACTTCATGATGCTGTATGGGCTAATAATCTTGAAGCTGTAAAAATTCTAGTTAGTTCTGGAGCAAAAACAGACATCAAGGGAAAAGACGGTCTTACTCCCTATGAAAAAGCGGTAAAAGATGGTAAAAAAGAAATTATCAATTTTTTTGATTCAAAAAGTTATGACAAAAATGCAAAAACTATGTACAGTGAAAATGATGTAAAAGCATTTGTCTATAATTGGTTTTCTGGATTTGATCATCAATCTGATATTAGTTTTTTTAAAAAACACTTAGACCCACAAAAAGTAGATATGTACTTTCCTGATTTTCCTATTAAAAGCATTAAAGATTTTGAAAAATGGTACAATGGAGTAATTAATAATATCCAGTGGAATACTCATATTATATCCAATTTAAAAGTAACTGGAGATGAAACAAGAATGTTTTTTGTCAGTTTTGATGTCAATTGGAAGGCAAAAGCATATAATGGAGAAAATTATAATATGAATATTCATCAAGATTGGAATTTAAAAATAGATAAAGAACGAAATTTTATTATTGAAAAACATAAGGCAACTGTTATAGATAAATAATTATGATTTAATCTGATACAGATAAAGACGGCAAAGTATCAGTTGATGAACTTAGAAATTTTGTTATAGTAGAAGTCCCAAAACTTGCTGATGGCAAACAAAACCCAACAGTTGATAGGGATAATATTTATCAGAAATTTGGGCTTCAGGTGGTGAAGTAAATCAATAATAAAGTTGATAAATTATCAAGCTACTAGAAGTTTTTGTAAAGGGTAAATAGATAAAAATTTTAATATGTTTACCCTCCCTGATAAATTACGCCAATTTGTAAAAGATCATTTTAATATTGAGTGTATGGAATTTTAAATATAGAGTATACTTTGATAAAATTATATTATTTAATTTTGTATCCAATTTAATGTATGGTTAAGAGTTTTGAGAATCTTTTTTTAATTTAAATTGCAATTTTTTTGACAAACTCAAAGTTTTGGATATATAATTATATATATCATTATTGGAGTTAGTCTATGTTAGAAATTTCAGGTTATAAATTAAATGAAAAAATCTATGAAAGTAAAAGAAAAATAATTTACAGAGCAATAAAAGAAAAAGATAATATTCCAGTAATTATTAAAATTCTTAAATCTGAATTCCCTTTAAAATCAGATTTGGAACAACTTGAATATGAATATAGAATAATGAATAAAATGAATATATCAGGTGTAATTAGATATTTTTCTATTGAGAATATTGACCATAGTAAAGCTCTTATTATGGAGGATATTGGTGGGATATCATTAGATAAATATTTAATAAAACATAAAATTGATATAAAATCTTTTTTGAAAATTGCTATTGATATAGTTAAAGCAATTGATGGAATTCATAAAAACAATATTATTCATAAAGATATAAAACCACACAATATAATAATCAATGAAACAACAGAAGAAATAAAAATTATTGATTTCAGTATAGCTTCAATTGTTAAGAGGGAACTTCAGGAAAATGCAAATGTTGAAAAACTTGAAGGAACTCTCTCTTATATTTCACCTGAGCAGACTGGAAGAATGAATCGTTTTGTTGATTATCGAACTGATTATTATTCTCTTGGGATTACATTCTATGAAATGTTAACAGGAAAAACTCCATTTGAGATAAATGATACAATGGAGATGATACATTCTCATATAGCGATAAACCCAATATCAGTAAAAATGATAAATCTGGAAATTAATGAGACAGTTTCAAATATAGTAATGAAATTATTATCAAAAACAGCTGAGGAAAGGTATCAGAGTTCACAGGGGTTAATAGCAGACCTTGATAAATGTTATCAAAATATGTTACAACATGGGAAAATAACAGATTTTAAAATAGGAGAAAATGATATATCGAATCAGTTTCATATCTCAGAAAAACTATATGGCAGGGAAAATGAAGTTGAGATACTGTTTAATGATTTCAAAAAAGTAACAATAGGAGAAAGAGTATTTACACTGGTAGCAGGTTCACCTGGAATAGGGAAATCATTTTTTATACAGGAAATCCAAAAACCACTTGTAAAGGAGAAGGGATATTTTATATCTGGAAAATTTGATCAATTCAAAAGGAATATGCCATATTATTCGATAATAGAGGCATTTCATGATTTAATTAGTCAGATACTGAGTGAAACTGAAGAAAATATGACAGTATGGAAGAAAGTAATTAATGAAAGTTTAGGAAGCAATGGAGGATTAATAGCAGATATAATACCTGAAATTGAGTTTATAATCGGTAAGCAAAAAGAGGTTCCTGAATTATCGCCGGGAGAATCTGAGAATCGTTTTAATTATGTATTTCAGAACTTTATTAAAGTATTTGCGAATAAATACCATCCGCTAATAATTTTTCTTGATGACCTTCAATGGGCAGACAGTGCAAGTCTGAAACTGATAAATAACATTTTACAGGATGAATCATTGAAATATTTCTTTCTGATAGGTTCATATCGGGATACAGAGGTTGATAATTCACATCCTTTGATGATGTTAATAGAAGGATTGAGAAAAGCAGATATAAAAATAAATACAATAATGTTAGATACGCTTGATTCTGACTCTCTTGACCAATTAATTGCAGACACATTATGCAGAAGAAAAGATGATGTTAGTGAATTATCATTATTAGTAAAAAATAAAACAAAAGGGAATCCATTTTTTGTAAATGAGTTTTTAAAAAATTTATATGATGAAAAACATATTTGGTATGAGAATGGTTGGGAATGGGATTTGAGTCGAATAGAGAATGCAAAGATAACAGATAATGTAGTTGATTTTATGATTCAAATGGTACAAAAATTTGATGAAAGAACACAGAATATATTAAAGATAGGGTCAATAATAGGAATGAGATTTAATCTTTTGGAAATATCAGAAATCAATGGAAAATCGATTGATGAGATATTTGAAGGGATAAAAGAATCGATAAATGAAGGAATGATAATAAAGATAGAAAAAGAATACAGATTTGCCCATGACAGAGTAAGGGAGGCAGTATATTCATTGATAAAAGAAAAAGATAGATTGGAATATCATTACAAAGTTGGTAGGATAATATTAAGTAATACAGCTAAAGAAAAACTTGAAGATAGGATATTTGATATAGTAGAACAGTTAAACAATGCCATTTCAATAATGACAGATAGTAAAGAAAGAATAGAACTAGCAGAGCTTAACTTAAAGGCTGGAATAAAGGCAAAGGAATCAACTGCTTATGAGGCAGCAGTAAAATTATTGAAAACAGGAATAGACCTTTTACCTACTAATTCATGGGATGAGATATATGATTTAACATTCAATCTCAATATTGAATACGGCGAATCTGAATTTTTGCAGGGAAATCATGAGAAAGCAGATAAAATATTTGAGAATGGTTTATTAAAGGCAATAAATGAATATGATAAGGCAAGGATATATATGATAAATATTCCTTTATTAATTGCAAAGGGGACATTAAAAGAAGCATTACAAGTTGGTAGAAAGGCATTGTTCTGTCTTGGAATAAAAACTCCAGATAAAGTAAATCCAATAATGATAATTTTAGAGTTTATTAATGTTAATAAAATTATTTCAAAAAGAAAAATTGAATCATTAATTGATTTACCAATTATAGACGATCCAAGAATGTTAGCAATAGAAAAGATTTTTGGATTATTAATTTCTCCATCATACCTTGCAGAGCCAGAATATTTTCCAATAATTGTTTTAAAAGGAATCAATTTTATTTTAAATAATGGTAATTCTATATATTCTCCTTATATTTTTACAGTATTTGGAATAATTCAAATTGCAGCGTTTAAGAATTTTAAAACTGCATATCAATTTGGAGAACTTGCAATTAATCTGGAAAGAAAAATAAATGCAAAAATTATTAAATCTAAAATATATTATACTAATGGTTTTATAATCAAGCACTGGTTGAAAAATATTAAAGAATGTATTCCACTTCTTGAGGAAGGTTATAAAGCAGGAATAGAAAGTGGTGATTTAGAATTTGTGTCTTATAATTTAAATGGCATTACATTTTTATATTTAAATTTAGAAAATCTTAATTTTATTTATGAAAAATATCAATTATTCTATAAAATAATGAAAAAATTCAATCTGATTAATTCTATTATAACACTTTCGACTGTTGCTCAATTTGCTATAACATTAAATAGAGAAACTGATAATATATTTTCTATGGATGGAGAAATTTACAATGAAAAGTTATTTCTTCAAATTATTAAAAAAAATAATGATATTGCTAATATGAATAATTATTATTATTTTAAACAAATATTACATTATATCTACAATGATTTCAAAACAAGTATAAAGTATTCTATTGATGCAAAACCATATTTAAATGGAATGAATGGAATGATAATTGAAAAAGATCATTATTTTTTCCAATCTCTTGCTATGCTTGGGAATTATCCCAATGCTAGTAAAAAAGAACAGAAAAGTTATATTAAAACAATACATGCCAACAAGGAGAAGTTGAAAAAATGGTCATCTTTGTGTCCTGAGAATGTTGAGCATAAATATCTACTCGTTGAAGCAGAATTAGCAGCAGTAACTGGTAATTATAAAAAAGCAATGAGCTTATACAATCAATCAATAATGGAAGCAAGAAAGAATAGATTTATACAGGATGAAGCAATTGCTAATGAATGTGCAGGAAAATTCTACCTCTCGATCAATCAGGAAAAAATTGCCTCCCTATTTATCACTGGCGCTTATCTGTGCTATGAATCATGGGGAGCTGTTAACAAAACAAATGACCTTCTGAAAAAACATGGTAATCTTATTAGAACCGAATATATATCTTCATCTTTATTCGATGGAAAAATTAGCCTAGATGGAACTATATCATTATCATCAAAAATGAAAAAAGAATCTCCAAGTTCTTCCTCTTCTTCAACACAAATACTTGATCTTAATACGGTAATGAAAGCCTCTTATGCTATCTCTGGAGAAATTGAAATGGAAAAACTTCTCAAGACTCTTATTAAAATAGTAATGGAAAATGCAGGTGCTGAAATATCAAAACTAATGATTATAAAAGATAATCAATTATATCTAATGGCACAGGGAAAAGCAGGTGAAGAATCACAAATAGTTGAATCAATTCCAATAGAAAACAGTCAATTAGTTCCACAATCTATTGTTAGATATGTATTAAGGACAAAAGAAAGTATTGTTCTACAAAATGCAATGGAAGAGGGGCAATATACAAAAGATCAATACATTGTAGAAAACAAATGTAAATCTGTATTATGCACTCCAATAATCAATCAGGGTAAAATAATAGGAATATTTTTTTTAGAAAATAATCTTTCAAATGGTGCATTTACAAAAGAGAGATTATCAATTTTGAGTTTGTTAGCAGGTCAAATAGGAATATCTTTAGAAAATGCAAAGATGATAGAGGAGATGAAAGAAAAAGCACGATTACAACAGGAAATGGAGATAGCAGAAAGGATACAGACATCATTATTACCGAAAGAAATAAAGGATGAAGAACTTGAGATAACTGGAATAATGGTTCCAACAGAGGAGGTTGGAGGAGATTATTATGATTATATAAGAGATAAAGAAAGTAATCTATGGTTTGCAATAGGAGATGTATCAGGTCATGGAGTAACTACTGGACTACTAATGATGATGGCAGAAACAATCTTTAACTCAACAATTGATAGTATAAGGAATATAACTCCTAAAGATGTAATTAATGAGATAAACAATATTCTATATAAAAATATACAAAGCCGAATGAAAGAAAATTATTTTATGACATGTTGTGTAATAAAATATAGTGGTAAAGGGAATTTTATCTATTCAGGATTTCATTTAGATATTTTAATTTATAGAAACAAGAAAAAAAAGTGTGAACTTGTAAAAACTGATGGAATATTCTTAGGGATTAGAAGTGATATTATTGATACTTTGGTAGATAGAGAATTTTTATTAGAAAAAGGCGATATAATGGTATTGTATACCGATGGAGTAATAGAATCAATGAAAGAAGTAGAAGGTAAATTAAGTTTATGGGGAATAGAGAATTTATGTAAGGTTATCGAAGATAATAATGAAAAAAGTATAGAAGAGATAAAGGAATTGATATTAAAAGGATCGCTTGACTGGTGCAATAATAATTCTATTGATGATATTACAATTATTGTTGTTAAAAGAAAATAACTTTAGAAATTTTAATAAATTTAGTATTCAAGCGTTTTTATACATCTTTTTAGCTAAAGAGATGCGAAATTAGTGCCAAGAAATAAGGAGGTGAGTTTAAAACTCCTATTGAATAAAAATACAAATAAATTTTTCACAAAGCCAATAAAAAATCGCTATTTCTGGAGAAGTAGTGATAATATTCTCCAACTTAAAATCTTTATTATTTATACTTATCCAATTCAAGTTTGATTTTTTGCCTATTTCTCATAAATGAAGATAGTATATTTGCTGCTGCTATTGTATCAACTAATTCTTTTTTTTTGTTATTTTTGACTTTCATTTCTCGCATTGCTTCTAAAGCATCTCTTGTTGAGTATCGCTCATCTTCTTCATAAAATGGCAGTTCGAATTGTTTTTGTTTAAAATAATTTTGTAAGTTTTTAACAAAAGATAAAACCTTTTTTGCTGCATCACCAATTTTTGAATTTTGGTCGAATGGGATACCAACAACTATGCTTTCAACATCTTTTTCGATACAAATATTATAGATGGTATCATAACTTTCTTTATTGTTTGGAATTGTTTTAAAACCAGAAGAAATTATTTGTAGAGGATCAGTTAATGCAATACCAATTCTTGCATCTCCATAATCAATAGCCATTATTCTTTTCATAATTATTCAAATTCTTTAAAAATATCGTTTAACATCAAAATATGTTCACCAATCAATCTTCTTGCAGCTTCTTTATCACCAAGTTCGAGTAAAGATAAATATAATCTTTTTACGCTTTCTCTAAACATTTTATCAGCCTCAATTACAGACTGAGATTTATTTTGGTTTTGATTGTTACTTACTTTAGGTTTTTGAGATACATTTGGTTTATTTTTATTAGCATCTGGATTTATCCTAAATGTTTTATTAACAACACCTTGATGTAAAGACTCGAGTAAATCTTTGTCAAAGAAATTAATGTTGGATGACTTGTTATGTTTTATTTTATTTAATAAATCTTTTTCATCGTTTGTAAAATCACTCATATACTTATATTAAACTTATTTTATATAAAAGTAAAGAAATTTATACTTTATTTTTTTCAAAATATTCTAAAAAAGGACCTGCTATATAAAAAGAGCCAGTGACAAGCAAAGGTTTTTTTTGCGATATAGAATATTCCATTGCTTTATCAAATTCTTCAACAAAAACTGTATTTTTACAGTATTTTTTTGCGATTT
>MIAN01000136.1 GCA_001829125.1 Spirochaetes bacterium GWB1_27_13
ACAATGGATGAAGATGTAAAAGATCGTAAAGTAGAAACAAAAGAAAATGAAATCACCCCTCTTTCTGATGTAGATGAAATTTATGACAGTAAAACTTCTGTTAGTTTTGAAGAAAAAGAAGAAAAAGCTTATTCTACCCAAAAAAAAGAACCTAAAGAAGAGATAAGCGAGGTTTTAAAAGAAAACAAAGAAGTCGTAAAAGTTGCGATTGATATAATTAAAGAAATTGGGAGAGATTTTGATATAAAAGAAATCCAAAAAGAAAAAGAGTCAATAACAGACATGGTAAAAGAAATGCTAAAAGAAAGACGAAAAATCAATGAAGAAAAAAATATTAGAATAATAATCGACGAGGCAATAAAAGAAGTCTTAACAGAAAAAAATTTTGAGGATTTGTAGATTTGGAGAAATCAAATAAAATTCCTCCCTTCTTTCATTCTTAAATATTTAAAAATTTTTCTTTACAATATCGATTAAATTTTTTAAACTTGTAATACTGATTAGCATAACATAAATTAACACAGATTGGGAGAGATTGGCACAGATTAGAAAAAAAATAAATCTTTGTGTTTCTTTTGTTAAATTTTTTGACAAATAAATGAAATTTTGAAATATTTAATTATAAAAAGGATTTTTAGATGAATAAAAAACTTAGAGTTTTGTCTGGTATTCAACCATCTGGTATTTTGCATATTGGTAATTATTTTGGTGCGATGAAACAATTTGTTGAGCTTCAAGAAGAAAATGAATCTTTTATTTTTATAGCAGATTTTCATGCTTTGACAAGTGTTAGAGACCCAAACGAATTGAGGAAGAATACACTTGAAGTTGCAATTAATTACCTTGCAGTAGGGCTTGATCCAAAAAAAGTTTTTCTTTTTAAACAATCAGATGTTCCAGAAGTATGTGAACTGAGTTGGTATTTGTCAACTATTACACCTATGGGACTTTTGGAGCGATGCCATTCTTATAAGGATAAAATTGCAAAAGGAATTGCAGCAGACCATGGACTTTTTGCATACCCAGTTTTGATGGCAGCAGATATTCTTATTTACAAATCAGATATAGTCCCTGTTGGTAAAGATCAAAAACAGCATGTTGAAGTTGCAAGAGATATAGCAATAAAATTTAATAATATTTATAATAAAGAAGTATTGAAAGTTCCTGATATAAGAATAAAAGATGAAACGAGTGTTGTTCCTGGCATTGATGGGCAAAAAATGAGTAAGTCTTACAATAATTATATTTCTCCATTTTGGGACGAAAAAGAAATTAAAAAGACTATTATGAGAGTTGTAACTGATTCCACCCCAGTAGAAAGTCCAAAAGACCCAGATAAATGTAATGTTTTTGCTTTATATAAACTCATGGCATCAAAAGAAGATATTGAAATTATGAGAAATAAATATCTTAACGGTGGGTATGGTTATGGTGATGCAAAAAAAGAATTACTTGCAAAAACTTTGGATTATTTTGCTCCGATAAGAAAAAGATATGTTGAGCTAAAAAATGATATAAGTTTTGTCGAAAAGATATTAAAAGAAGGTGCTGAAAAAGCAAGAAGTGAAGCTATTAATACCATTGAAGAGGTTAGAAAAACCGTAGGTATTAAATAGAAAGGATTTTTTTATGGAAGATCGAAGTATAGTAAAACCTATTATTGATTCGATAGAATACTTTAACAATAGTGAAATAGAACTTCAGTATTTCTACAAAGTGATAGATAGATTTTGTGCTGCGTGGTTTGGTAGGTCGATATTATCTAATAAGTTTAAAGAAATTGATTTACTTTTAATCCACGATTTGCTTGGAGAATATCTGAGGTTTGAAGAAAATAGTAAACGGATAGCATTGTGGCTACTTTCTATAAATAGGGTTTGTTACAATTATACGGCAGATCTTTCTATGGCAAGAAAAGAAACTGGTGAGATGTTACAAGGTGTTGATGGTTCGGTTGATACTTCTCTTATATCTCAGATTTTAATAATTATTAGAGAACTTGAGGAGAAGCATTTGACTGCTGGGCAAGAAGACAAAGGGCAAGGTGATACAATTGGTAATTTTTTACAGTGGGTTGGTATTTATACAACATATATTTATCCTTCTTTAGAGAATAAAAGTGATTATTATGACAAAAACATAGTTAAGGCAATGAATTTTTTACTTTCTGAGTTTATACAGCAACGTTCTAATGACAAAAGGCTTGCTTATTTGATTTTGGCTATTATGGAAGCTTGTAAACAATATTCTTTGCAAAGTGCAAATGATCAATCAAATTTTGTCTCGGATTACAACCATATCGATGGACTTGTTTTTGCAGGTAAAGAAGAATCTTTAGTAGAAGAATTATTAAATAAACTAAGAGACGAAAACGAGAAACAAAGAAAACGTCCTGGTCTTACAAAAGAAATTCTTGCTGATGAGTTTATTAAAGATACTTATGATAAATTTATAGAAGACCTAAATAGTGATGTTAGCGAATCTGTTTCTGTTTTTAATAAATATACTTTTGATTTGGCAAATAAATTTTTAACTTTTGATACAGGAAAACAATTTTTATTTTTACAAACACTTTCAAGATATAGAGCAAGTAGTAAAGATAGCATAAAACCAAGTGTTTATAGTAGTTTAAAAAATTCTGTAAACCTGCTTTCTTCAAGAACTAAAAATTGGCTAAAAAATGAACTTGAAAGACTTGAGTCACAAAAAGACATTTATATCGAATATATAATCCAAAAATTACTCGCAGAAAATTCTGCATCAAAAACAAATACAGCAAAATTATTTGTTATGCTTTATTTAATAAAAAAACTCGAATTGTTTTTATAGGATAAATTTTATGGAACAAGAAGAATTAATAGTTACAAGAAAAATTACAGAAGAAGAATCTGCTAAATTTGTTGGGTCAGGTGGGCTTCCTGTTTATTCGACTCCTTCTATGATAGCATTTATGGAAGAAACATGTTTTACGTTAGTACAAAATGAACTTGAGGAAGGCTTTAGTACTGTTGGTAGTCATATAACAGTAGATCATTTGAAAGCAGTAAAAATTGGTGAAGCGGTTAAATGTAGGGCATTATTAATAAATAAAGAAGACAAAAAATTAACATTTAATGTTGAAGTTTATCACAACGATATTCTAATTGGTAAAGCATTCCACATAAGATACATTGTTTCAATTGAAAAATTTTTATCAAAATTGTAGTCTTACTCTATAAACTATGATATATATAACACAGATTAATTGGATTGTCACAGATTAACACGGATTAAATTGTGTTAATAACTATATTTAAGTTTTAAAATTTGTGACAAATTAAAAACTTTTTGGTATATAAAAAATTTCTTACATAAGTACAAATATCATAGAGAAAGACAATATTCTTATTTTTTTATCTGTCTTTATGATCTCTTGTGCGAAAATTGATTAATACTATTTTTACAAAAATATATTTAAGGAGAATTCGTGAAAAATTGGATTACTGTCTACAAACCTTCTATTAAAAGAAAAGATTTGGAATATGTTTTAGATTGTATGGTTAAGGATAAAATTGATTATGGTGATTTCGCAAGAAATTTTGAGAAAAGACTTAGTGAACGAGTTGGTTGTTTTGATGTTTTAGCAGTAAATTCATTTTATAGTGCTATTCTTTTGGTACTTGAAGCGTTAGATGTAAAAGAAGGTGATGAGGTTATAGTTCCTTCTTTTTCACCACAGGTTTATTTAAATGTAATTATGCACAAAAAAGCAATTCCTGTTTTAGTTGATATGGAAAAAGATTTTTTTCAACCATCAATCGAAAAGATAAGAGAAGTTGTAACTGAAAAAACAAAAGTTTTATTTTTGCCTTATTATTTTGGCTATGTTTATGACCCGACTCCTTATCTTGATTTAGTACCAAATGTTGTTGAAGATATTTCTTCTGTAATTGGTGCAAAATCACAAGACTTAAAAGTTGGGACAGCCGGTAAATTTGCAATAGCAGATTTTTCTACCAAAAACATTATTACAACAGGAGATGGTGGTGGAATATTTTGTAATGTTAAAAAAAATTATCATAAAGTCGTATCTTTAAATGAAAAAGATTATTCAGTGGGTGATTATTCTCCAAGGTATTCTTGCTATATGCCAGATTTAAATGCAGCGATGGGGGTAAGTCAAGATGAGAGTTTAAATCACAGATTGAGATTGCGAGAAGCGATAGGTAGAATTTATGACGAAGCTATAAAAAGAAGTAGAAATCTTGTAATAAATCCAAAAGAAAACTGCAATAGATTTTATTCTTTATATCCAATTATTGTAAAATCAACACAAAAAGACGCAACTGCTTATTTAAAAAAGAATGAAATAGAAGCAATAAAGGCATTTGCATTCCCATTGCATCATTATTTAAATTTATCAAAAGATAAATTCCCAAATACAGAGTATTTTTACCTTAATACTCTTTTAGTACCTCTTCAATCTACATTACTAAAGAAAGAAGTTGATCTAATTGCAAAAGCGATTGCAACAATGATATAAGAAAATTTATAATCAAACGAATAGGTTTGTCCCTTAAAAGTGATATTCGCAAATGTCGCTTTTTTGGGTTGATTTTCTTTATTTTTTTTGCTATATTTTACTTATGGAAATAATTAGAGCAACTTCTGACATTTTTTTTAAGTTTCTATTTGGCAAAGAAGAAAACAAGGATTTGTTATTATCTTTTATAAATGCAGTCCACGGAGACTCTGGTTTTGCATTAATTAAAACTGTTGAGATAAAGAATCCTTTTAACATAAAAAATTTTTCTATTGACAAAGAGTCAATCGTTGATGTAAAAGCAACTGATGAAAACGGACGAGTTTACGATATAGAAGTCCAAACGTCTGGTAACGATATTTTTAAAAATAGAACACTTTACTATTGGGCAAAACTTTATTCTTCTCAGCTAAAAGAAGCAAATTTATTTAGTAAATTAAAACCTACAATTTGTATAAATGTGATAGACTTTGATTTATTTAAAGAATACGATTATCCTCATAGTTGTTTTTTATTGAAAGAAATGAATAATCCAGAGTTTGTACTAACAGACCATTTAATGATACATTTTGTTGAATTAAAAAAGATTGAAAAAAAACGAAAAGAAATTAAAAAGGATTTGTTGGATTGGTCACTATTTTTAGAAAACGAAGGCGTTAAGGAGGACGAAATGACTATATTACTAAAAGACAATGAAATATTAAAAAAAGCTCACAATGAGTACAAAAAATTCACAGAAGATGAAGAACTAAGAGACTTAGCATTAAGACGCGAAATGTTTAAAATGGATCATGAAACCCAACTTGATGAAGCAAAAAAAGAAGGCGAATTATTAGAAAAACAAAATGTTTTGGTAAAACTTATTACAAAAAAATTTGGCATTACTGATAATGAAAAAGAATTAATTAAAAAAACTACTAATTTAGAAAAACTTGATATTGCTATTGAGGATATTCTATTTATTGATAATAAAGACGAAATATTGAATAAATTGAGATAAAACAGATGAAGAATATACATCTTCGATAAAACCAGCGTAATCTGTGTTAATCTCCTAAAATCTGTTCTAATATGTGTTATAATGAGGTGTATTATGGTAAATATTTTTGTTAATGGACAAAATGAAGAGGTAGAAAAAATCAATATTCTATCTTACTTGAAGTCTAAAAATATAGATATAGATGATGTTATTGTAGAATACAATTCTAAAATACTAAAAAAAATTAACTGGGAAAATACGTTCTTAGAAAACGATGACAAAATTGAAGTAATTAGTTTTGTTGGCGGTGGTTAAAATTCTTAATTTGTGAAGTAAAACAGATTAACTATATAGAATAACAAATATTTTGAATAGAAACCAGCATAATCTGTGTCAATATATTAAAATCTGTGCTAATCTGTGTTATAGGGGAAAATTTGTATGAAAATAATTGTTGGATTGAGTGGTGGAGTTGATTCTTCAACTGTTGCCGCTATTTTAAAAGATAAGGGTTACGATGTTACTGGAATTACTATGAAAGTTTGGGATGGCTCTATAAATGCTTCTGGTGTAAAATCTGCTTGTTATAGTAGTGATGAAGGAGAAGACATTGAGGACATAAAGAAACTTTGTGATTATCTAAAAATTCCATTTTATGAAGTTGATCTTATCAATGAGTATAAAGAAATTGTTTTGGAATACTTTAAAAATGAATATAAAGAAGGTAAAACACCAAATCCTTGTGTTATTTGTAACAGTAAAATAAAATTCAAACTACTTTTGGATAGAGCATTGTCGCTTGGGTTAGAGTTTGATTATTTTGCAACTGGACATTATGCAAAAATAGAGTTTAACAAAGAAAATGCTCGATATATGTTAAAAAAAGCCAAATATTTACCAAAAGATCAGTCTTATTTCCTCTCTTTTTTGAAACAAGAGCAATTATCAAAGGTTATGTTCCCACTCGGGGATTCTACAAAGGAAGAAGTTAGAGAAATTGCAAAAAAATTTGGGCTACATACTCACGATAAGTCAGAAAGTCAGGATTTTTACTCAGGTGATCATAAAGAATTGTTAGAGCAGTCTCAAAAGGGTAAAATTATTGATATTGATGGTAAAGTTTTAGGTTCACATAATGGGATAAGTAATTATACAATAGGTCAAAGAAAAGGGCTTGGTATTTCTTCTACAAAACCTTTGTATGTAATTGGTATTAATAAAGAAAAAAATCAAGTTATAGTAGGTGAAGAAGATAAACTTTATCACAATAAATTTATCGCAAAAAATGTAAACTGGATTTCGATAGATAAACCTACAAAAGAGATTAGAGCAAAAGCAAGGATTAGATACAAGCACGAGGAAGATTGGGCTAAAATTACTCATATTTCAGAAGAAGATTATTTTGTAGAATTTGATACACCTCAAAAGTCAATTACACCGGGGCAAATCGCCGTTTTTTATCAAGATGACATAGTTTTGGGTGGTGGAATAATTGAAATGCCAAAAGAATCAGTTTAATTATACAAATAGTGTCAATTTTATCATTTATTGACATTTTAGAAGCGTTTAATTATATAATGAAAAAAAAATTACCATAATTATTAATTTTCTACCAAAAAAAAATAATTTCAACATCTTAAAATATTTTCTTGATAAATATTATAAATTATGATAAATTTTTTTGTGTACTGAAAAGTTTTTAGTTTGTCAGAGACTATAAAAATTAATTAGTTTAATATCACTAATTACACAAATTCAATCTGTGATCTGACAATCTGACCTGCACTCGCTTGGCGGGTGAAAATCTGTGTTATAAAAATCTAAAAAAAGCGGGTTTTATTTATGGAAACAAACAAAGCAAAACTTGATCAAATTTTAAAAGAATATTCTGGGATAAAAGGTGCATTAATCCCTATTCTACAAAAAACTCAAGAATCTTTTGGTTACCTATCTCAGGAGTCAATGGGCTACATTGCAAATAGCTTAAAAATGAGTGCTGCTGATATTTATGGTGTTGCAACTTTTTATACTCAATTTAGATTTACCCCTGTTGGTAAGTATGTAATCAAAGTGTGTCATGGGACTGCTTGTCACGTTGGCGGTATCAAAATTCTTGATGCGATGCTTGAGTCAAAACTTGATATTAAACCAGGTGAAACAACAAAAGATGGTTTATTTTCAATTCAACAAGTTGCGTGTCTTGGTTGTTGTTCTTTGGCTCCAGTTGTTATGATAAGTGATAAAACTTATGGTAAATTAACCAACGACAAACTCGGAAAAATAATAGATCAATATTATACTGCAGAGAAAGAAGGTAAAACCCTATGATAGAAATTAAAATTGGAACTGCAACTTGTGGAAATGCCGCAGGTGCTCAAAAAACTCTCGAAAAATTTCAAATTCTTTCAAAAGAAAATAATAATATTTTAATATCAGAGACTGGTTGTATTGGTATGTGCTATCAAGAACCTATCGTAGAAATATTTGCTTCTGGTAAAAAATTTCTTTATGCGAATGTTGACGAAAAAGTTGCTGAAAAAATTTTTACAGATCATGTTGTTCACAACAACCCTGTCCCAGAAAATTTAATCGCTGAAACAGAAAATGAATATCAATTTAATAAACAAAAAAGAATAGTTTTGAGAAATACAGGTATTATTAACCCAGAAAAACTTGAAGAATATATCGCAAGAGGCGGTTATGAAGGATTAAAGAAATCTTTGGCTATGACTCCTGCTGATGTTGTTAAAGTTGTAACAGATTCGGGGCTTCGTGGTAGAGGAGGAGCAGGTTTTTCTACTGGGATGAAGTGGAAATTTGCATCTGATTCAAAAAACGATAAAAAATATGTTATTTGTAATGCAGACGAAGGCGATCCTGGTGCTTTTATGGATAGGTCTGTGTTGGAAGGTGACCCTCACGCTGTAATTGAAGGTATTCTAATTTGTGGTTATGCTATTGGTGCTAACGAAGGTTATGTTTATTGTCGTGCAGAATATCCACTTGCAATTAAAAGACTTTTGGAAGCTATTAAACAAGCAGAAGAAAAAAATCTTTTGGGTAAAAATATACTTGGTACAAATTTTAGTTTTGAATTACACATTAAAGAAGGGGCTGGTGCTTTTGTTTGTGGTGAAGAAACTGCTTTAATGGCAAGTATCGAAGGTAAAAGAGGAATGCCACGACTTAGACCTCCATTCCCAGCAGTAAGTGGTCTTTGGGCAAAACCTACAAATATTAATAATGTTGAGACTTTAGCTTGTGTAAGTTATATTCTTGCAAATGGTGCAGAGTCATTCAATAAATACGGTACAGAAAAATCTAAAGGTACAAAAGTATTCGCCTTGGCTGGTAAAATTAAAAACGGTGGGCTTGTCGAAGTACCAATGGGTATAAGTTTAAAAGAAGTAATTTTTGAAATAGGCGGCGGTATAAAAGACAACAAGAAATTTAAGGCTGTGCAGATGGGGGGACCTTCTGGTGGTTGTATTCCAGAAAGCTTAATTAATACACCTGTTGATTATGAGTCTTTAATGGCTACTGGTGCGATAGTTGGCTCTGGTGGAATGGTTGTTGTTGATGAAGATACTTGTATGGTTGATGTGGCTCGTTACTTTCTCAACTTTACACAAACAGAAAGCTGTGGTAAATGTACATTCTGTCGTATAGGTACAAAAAGAATGCTTGAGATATTAACAAGAATTTGTGATGGCAAAGGGGAAGATTCTGACGTAGAAAAATTACTTGATCTTGCAAATAAAGTAAAAAATGCGTCACTTTGTGGGCTTGGACAAACTGCTCCAAATCCAATCTTAACAACTCTCAAATATTTTAAAGATGAATATATCGCTCACATTAGAGATAAAAAATGTCCTGCTGGTGTATGTACAGCGTTGATTAGATTTGATATAAATGATAAATGTATCGGTTGTGGTGCTTGTAAGAGGGCATGTCCTGTTGCTGCTATTACTGGTACTGTAAAACAAAAACATATCTTAGTTCAAGACTTATGTATCAAATGTGGCTCATGCTACAATGTTTGTAAATTTAGTGCTGTTGATAAAGGGTAATTTTAGTTTTTAATAGAAATAACTTAACCGACGACTGGTGCGTCGGTTATTTTTTTTTTTTTGAATAAAAATTATATTTTGTATATTAGAAATAACCAAAGGAAAAAGAAATGACTAAAGTTATTCCATTTATAATGTTGTTTTTAAGACTAGTATTATTTGCTATATTTCAAGCTTTAATAGCATTATTTTTTCTAATAATTGGATCAAAATCACCATGGAACCAATCTGAGGGTTATTGGATTATAAGTGGTTTATTAACAAATTTTGTAACATTTTATATTTTAATAAAACTATATAAAAAAGAAGGTATAAAATATTTTGATAATTTTAAATTTGTTAAAAAAAGTTGGTGGAAAGATTTGCTTATTACAATTGGACTGCTTGCTATATCTATGCCTCTTGCAACATTTCCAAATATATTTTTAGCAAATACTTTAATGGGATCAGCAGAGGTTAGTTTTAAACTTTTTTTTCGTCCACTACCATTATGGGTTATTCTTATGGGATTTTTATGGACAATAACTCAAGGATTAGTAGAGTTACCAACATACTTTTCATATATAATGCCAAGAATTGAAAAACTAATAAAAAATAGCTGGGTAGCATGGATTTTAGCCTCATTGTTTTTAGCACTCCAACATATTAGCTTACCGTTAATCATAAATCCTAATTTTATTATTTGGCGATTTGGAATGTTTTTTTTATTTGCGTTTTTCATTGGATTTTGTTTAAAAATACGCCCTCAATTGTTTCCTTATATTATGATAAGCCATGCTCTCATGGATAGTGCAGTTGTAATAATGTTATTAACAGTTAAATAAATATTTTTTTTTAAACATTTTTTAGATTATTCCATTGCTCTATGTGAAACATTCCATACATGTTTAATTTTGTCTAACGTTATAATTTAACCCATTAAGCCAGTTGTAAAGATCGTCTGTTGTGAACCATCTACGTTTTCTTAGGTCTCTTATAGTTTTACAATTTGTTAAAAACATAATTGATTTTAATTCTTGGATAATCGACTCAATTTTTTGTTCTAATTGTTCCATCCCAGAATATGCAGGTGCTAATAACTCTAATGCGATACCAGCTGCATCTGCTCCAAGAGCCAATGCTTTTGCCATATCAAGACCGTTTCTTATTCCGCCAGTTGCAATTATTGGTAGATATGGTTTTGTTTCAAAGATAGAGACTGGAGAAGGGATGCCCCAATTCCACAATAATTTTGCAAGGTTTTGTTTTTGAATGTCATTTTTTTCTACTGCCCTATAATATTCCACAGCAGGAAATGAAGTGCCACTGAGTCCACCAATATCGGCAAACCTAAAACCATGATCAGCTGCTTTTTTTGCAGTATTTTTACTGAGTCCACTTCCAGTTTCTTTAATTATCAAAAAAAATTCTTTAGAATAAGGAAATATTTTTTCCCAAAAGCCTTTCGCAATCAAATCACCTTCTGGTTGAGTAATTTCTTGTGAAAAATTTAGATGGATAGCTATACAATCTGCTTTTATCATTTGTACCAAATCATTAAATAACTTGTGTATATCAGGAGATAAAATTACTTGAGGCACGCCAATATTTCCTATAACAAGTGGTATATCAAAATCTTTTACAACGCTATAAGTATTTACTAAGGCTGGATTTTCTATCGCAGCTCTTTGGCTACCAACGCCGAGTCCAATGCCAAATTTTTGAGCAGCAGAGGCAAGTCTTTTATTTATATCTTGAGCAAGATTACATCCGCCAGTCATAGCAGCAATAATAAGTGGGGCTTTTAGTTGTTTGCCTGCCACCACAGAGCTTATATCAATGTCTTCCATTGACACATCTGGAATATTCTCACCAATAAGTGTCATATCATCCCAAAAATTTTTGTCACTTCTAACATTTTTGTCGATACATAGCTTTATGTGGTCTTCTTTTCTTATTTCTGTTGAATTAGTCATTTTAGCTCCTTATAAGAATAAAATTTATTCTTTTAATCTATCAATAATCATTATCTGGTTTAATTTAAACCTTTTTTATTTTTAAAATCCTTTTTAGGCTAAACTTAGAGTAATCTCTTAAAAATAACAAAATATTTAATAAGTAATACCCAAATCCATAATTTTTTCTTATTATTTTAAACCTATCTTTCCAGCAACCAAAAAAATTATTTTGTGAAAAACCATCGAGTAAGTATTTAGATAAAATTTGATTTGTGTTTGTAATTGTTTTACTTTTTTTTAAGAATTTTATTATCCAATCGTGATCAGATACATATTTATAAGATAAATCATAGTCTGACACCAAAGATTTTTTTGCGATTATTGATTGGTGCGACACAAGCATTCCATAAATAAAACTTTTGTAATCTAATTTTTGTGGAATATCAGTGATCTTTATAGTTCCTAAATTATTGTTAAGCAAACATTGTTTTCCATAATAAACATCACTATAATCATTTGTTTCAAAAATTTTACTAATTGTATTATTTTCAAAAACTTCATCACCACAATTTATAAACCAAATATATTCACCTTTTGCTAGGTTAATTCCTTTATTCATCGCATCATAAATCCCATTATCTTTTTCAGAAACAACAACTGCGATTTGGGTTTTATACTTATTAATTATATTCATCGTACTATCAGTAGATTTACCATCTATTATAATATACTCAATATTTTTATAATTTTGAGAAATTATACTTTTTATTGTACGTTCAATATGGTTTTCTCCATTAAATACAACTGTTATTATACTAATTAAAGGATTTTTCAAATATTTCTCCATTAAATATCAATTATGTCTGTTTTTATATTTTGTTCGTTAATATTAATTATTCCATATTTTCCATCTTTTACTGCACCTGGATTAAAAATTACTGTGCCATCAATATCTAATCGTCCGCCGAGTTCGTGAAAATGCCCACATAAGACTAACTTTGGCTTAGTTTTTTCTATAAAATTCCTAATCGAAATGCTTCCTATGTTTGGTAAGCCTGGTAATTTATCAAGCATTCCAAACGGAGGCGAATGTGTAATTATAATTCCATTTTTTAAGTAGTCTATTCTATTAAAAAAATCATCTATTTCATTCTCATAAAAAGAAACAAATTTATTTATAAAGTCTCTATTTGCATTCAAAGCGATATTTTCATCCAAAAACTCAATATCGGTATCTGATTTCAGTTTTATTCCGCAAAAATCTAACAAAAACTTTAATTTAGATTCTTTTAAAAATTTAAAAATCCGACTTTTATCTGCTCTAAAATATTCTCTATAAACCTTAAAATCATCTTTTAGACTACGACTAAATCCAATGCCAACAAGATCAAAGTCTGTAAAAGTAACTTTTTGTTTGTGAATATTTATCAGATTGTCTGTTATTGCTTTAACTAATTTTTCGCTTTTATCGCAATTGCCGGGTACAATGTAGGTATTTTTGGGTAGAATGTCTATTATTTTCCTCGCTATATCAAAATCAGGGTTTGAAGGGTCAAGTAAATCACCACCACAAAAGATATAATCAAAGCCAGAAAAATTTATTTTTTTTATGTTACGAATATTTTGATGAATGTCTGTTAAAAATAAGATTTTTTTTTCTTTCATATATATATAATAACAGAAAATATATTTTTGTCAAAATTATTTAATAAAATCAAAAGATTTTGTCATACAAAACGATTGGATAAATATATAAATAATAAGGGAGAATATTATGAGTAATAAAATTTTTTTAACATTTCTAATCGTATTTATTTTATCATTGATTAGTTGTGGAATGATTCCACAAAAAACAGATTTAACTATTACCACAACAAACAATACCATTCCAGAAGATTCTACCGCAACCACAGTAAATACTGCAACTACAACGACCATAAGTGTACCAAAAGAAGTATCGAGTGTGAGAGTAACTCAAATCACAAATCATGGAATTGCGTTTGAATGGGATGCTACAAATGACGCTTTAGAATACTATGTTAAAACAAGTGAATATAGTAGTTTGGATCAATCAAATTTTTCTAATTACTGGCTTTCTGGTGGTAACACAAAGTTTATACATTGCAATCTTACAAAAAATAAGACTTATTACTACCAATTATTTGTAGAAAGAAGAAAAACCGAGTCATCTGTCGAATTAACTCCTTTAACAGATGTTTTTTCTTTAACTACTGGAAATGAAGCAACAAAAGATATATCTTTACTTCCACCAAAACCACAAAATGTGATAATAAAAGATATAGAAGGTCTTAGCTTTAAAACAGTGATAGAGTTACCAGAAGGAGTTTATGGTTTTAATTTGTTTACAGGAGAGGTAAATGACTCTTCTATTATTTCAGAAAATGGAAATTATATGGCACGTTATTCAAATACTGATAACAAATTTGAAATAAACTCAGAAATGGGATATTCAATGACTAATTGTCAAGTAACAGTTATTTTTTATAATATTTATGGAAAATCAGAAATGTACAAAACAACTATACAGTTTAAATAAAAAAATTGTAACTATATATCTTAGTTACAAAAATAATGTGAGTTAATAAAAAAGCAAGGATTTTTTAATTTATTATTAAAATCCTTGCTTTTTTAATTTATAAGTCCTTAGTTAAGACTATTTTTTCTTTCTTTTTAATATTACACAAGGACCTTTTACAACCAATAAAGAAATTTTTTCAGAGTCCATTAATTCTTTTATTGTTTTTTCTATATCTTCTGGTTTGTAAGCGTCTACTATTCTAAAATTTGGTGCTACAATTCCAACTGAACCTGCAAGTTTTTCGTAGTCAATAGACATTGTTGGTACAAGGTTTATCGTTTCTCCAGAGAATGGATTTGGCTGCATACCAGTCATCGCAGTAGTTCCATTGTCCAAAACTATCATTAATAAATTTCTTCGATTGTATGCTGCGTTTATCAACCCAGTTATTCCACTATGAGCAAATGTCGAATCCCCAATTACAGATACAACTTTATTCTTTTGTTTTAATGCTATTTCTATACCTTGAGCAACTGTAATACTTGCACCCATATCTACACAGGTATCCATTGAGCTGAATGGAGGCATAACGCCAAGTGTATAACAACCAATATCACCTGATACAATAAGTCCGAGTTTATTTAAAATAGCAAAAATTTGTCTATGAGGGCAACCCGGGCATAAAGCTGGCGGTCTTGCTGGGATTTGTATATTTATATCTGCTTTTTTTGCCAAACTTTCTTTTCCGAATGCTTTTTTAATAGCATCTGGACTTAATTCTCCTGTTATTGGGAATAAGTTTTTACCTTCGACATTCAACCCCATCGCTTTAATTTGAGTTTCAAAAAATGGGTCGAGTTCTTCAACTACATAAACTTTTTTAACCTTAGAGCAAAAGTCTCTAATTAATTTTTCTGGGAGAGGATAAACAAGTCCAAGTTTTAATATTGAAGCCTCTGGGAATATTTCTTTTACATAAGTATAACAAATGCCAGATGTAATAAAACCAATATCAGTATCTTTTATTTCTGTCTTATTTATACTAAAATTACTTGAGTCATTTACTAAATCTACAATTCTTTTTTCTACATCAAAGTGTCTTGCTCTTGCGTAATTTGGTATCATTACATATTTTTTTGGATTTTTATCAAACCCTGTAACTTTATGTTCAGTTTTTGTTTCTGTGTCTTCTACAACTGTTTTTGAGTGTGAAATACGAGTTGTTGTTCGTAAAAATACAGGTGTATCATATTTTTCGCTTAACTCAAAGGCAAGTTTTGTAAAGTCTAATGCTTCTTGAGAATCTGCTGGCTCAAACATTGGCATTTTTGCAAATAGTGCATAATTTCTGTTGTCTTGTTCGTTTTGTGAAGAGTGCATATTGGGATCATCTGAAGTCACAACTACAAGTCCGCCTTTTACACCAATGTAACTTAATGTAAAAAGAGGGTCAGCTGCAACATTTATACCAACATGTTTTGAGGTAAATAAAGTTCTTGCTCCAGCCAAAGAAGAGCCAATTGCAACTTCTAGGGCAACTTTTTCGTTTGTAGACCATTCTGTGTAAACATCTTTATAATTTCTAAAGTTTTCTAATATTTGAGTAGAAGGAGTTCCGGGATACCCACAACCTACTGTTGCTCCAGCCTGATATGCTCCAAGAGCAACTGCTTCATTTCCAGAAAGTAATTTTTTTTTCATTTATCATTCCTTAAATTTAAACCAAATTTCTGGTTATTAATATATTTTTTTAATTATATCATAATTATATCATAGTTATATAAAAAAGTTTTTAAAAATTCAAAAAAGTTAATTTTTTAAAAAAAATTAGGCTTGCCAAAAAATTTAGCAAGCCTAACTAGTTTTAATTAAGTATTTTCAATTGTTAGTTCTTTCAATACTTCTGGATCAACAGGAGGAAGTCCAGAGACATCATATCTTTGTTTTAAGTTTTTATGATTTCCGTAAACCATTGATCTCATTGGAGCATTAAAGAATCTAATTGCTTTCATCCACCATGTTTCGTCTTTTGGTGGGAATGCTTCTGTATCTGTGCTCATCATTGCATTTGTAAAAGCATTACCAAATTGGTAGTTAAGATCAATTACATGATTCATTGTAAATGTAGATTCAATTGGAACATTTACCCATGGATCATAGAGTTCGTCTTTTTTATCACCAACGAGATTGATTCGAGGTTTACCAAATTGAACTACTGCTTTTTTCATATATTCACTTACTAATGGATCAAGTCCCATTTTTGAAGAACCAATCCAGTCAACAGCAACTATATTATCGCCACCTATAATAGTTCTTGTGTAATTTGGGTCTTTCTTTGAGAAAACACCAAATGGACCATCCGCACTTTCATAAGCATCAATAAAACCAAAATGAATTGGGTAGTGTTGTAAATATTCTATTGTTGTCGCATAAATACCTCTTGTACAATGATACTCATGGTATTTATTTTGAACAGGTAATGCTCCATAAATACATTTAATTGTAAGGGTATAATAAGCGTAGCAGTGTGTTTTATTTTTAGCAAAAGAGATTCTAAAATCAGCATCTTGCCAAACCTTATGAATTTTTGTTCCTTTTAATGGTCCTTCAAAAGGTTTAATAGGTTCAACCCATCCAGATTGATCGCTCATATCAACAACTTTGTATTTTTCGCATGCTTCAAGCCCAATATATTTTGCTACATTTAAAACACCTCTATTCTCAAAGTAGTTACCATAAGTTGATTGAGCCTCAACAACTGTAATATCAGTAAAACCTTCGTCATAGATTATATCAATAAGTTCTTTGATTAGTACAGGGTCAGTATAAGTTGTGTGGTCATATTTATCATAGAGGAACATAAAATTTGGTTTGATTACAACTTTCATATCTTTTGGTTGTTTACCAAGTTTTTTTGCTCTCTCATAGAGTGATTGAATAAATGTTGTAGCCTGAACAACTTGATGTAAAAGTTGTCGTTTATCTTCGTTTTCTAATGCAACTCTTTCTTGTAATGAAACTTGTCCTGGATTTTTTTTCTTGAAAATGTTAAGCATTCCTAATAGATCAGAAGCTGTACCAGTATCTTGTGCTGGGTCTTGAAATTCTTTAGTCCAAGCCATTTTTGTTTTGTAAACAGCAACTGTTGCCTCAGTATTATCAAGTGGAGAATCAGTTTTAACAGTTGTAGTTGCAGGTGCTATTGCTTTAAGATTAATTCGTTTCATGTCTTCTTCTAAAGCAAACATCTCTTCGCCTTTACTATCTGTTAATAAAACTATTCTTCTTTGGAAAACACCAGGTTCGTAGTGGTCATAGTTTACTTCAAGAACATAGTCATCTTTTATTTTTAAGGTCTTTGGTTTTCTATCGATTTGTTTTAATTCGTTACCATCAACATTAACTTCAACGCTTCTAAAAGGATGTGCAATTGCAGAAAGTAAATGGTCAATTAAGTTTTTAACAGGATATATTGTGTCATTAAATAATACACCACCAGTTGTGTGAACTAAAAGTTTTTTGCTTTCTGGTGAAATTCCACAAAAATAATTGTAATTTAATGAAGGTTCTTTTACATATTTGATTGTAGATTTTTCTGCTTCACCCCATGATTTATTGATGTCAATCAATATTTCTTTTTTATTAATTTTCATCTTTGCTGTTTTTAAAGAAACACTTCTAATGCCAAGTCTTACACCCATACCTTTATGTTCTGGAGCATATTCTTTAATAACTTTATCTATGTAGAGTAATAAAGGATTTTCCATACCTTCTGGTAAGCCAAAAGGAACAACAACAGCAGGAACTGGTTTGTTTTTTTCTTGTGGAACATTAGCATCAAATGTAAATTCTATATCTGCGTCTACTGGTGTAAGTATTTTAGAACCAGCTGGATTTAATAAATCATCCGAAAATGACACACTATATCCATCACTTAATCTATAAATTGTTCCTTTATAAGAATACTTACTTGTAGTTCCATCAATTACATCTAATTTTAATTTTTCTTCAAGATTTCTTGCAGCAATTAAATATCTTTCAAAAATCTTATTGCCATTTTCATCTTTAGTTGCCATAATAAAAGAAACATCCCAGAAAGTATTTGGGTCTCCCCATGGAAAGCCAAGATCATGAGCTCCACTATAAAAAAAGAATTTTTTGTCTTTACCTTCGTCTTTACAACTTCCAGAAAGAACAAAGTTTTGATAATCAGTTGAGTAGAAAATACTAAATTTTTGGAAATACATAGTGTATGCTTCGCCAAAAAAGAAGTCATAAAACTGAGATATAGTTTTTACTTTGTCAGCAAGTGTTTTTGCACCTGTAACAGTAGTTGATTTTAACATTTCAAAGAAACCAACAGAACTTATATGTAAAATACCAGTTGCATAAAGTTTATCTTTGTTATCTTTTGTAAAATCAAGATTTTCACCCTTATAAATATCAACAAAAAGAGTTGTTGAATCTTTCAACATATCTGATCCCGCGTGTGGAAAGATTGTTTTTTTACCATGAAAAATGTATGATTCGTCAAGTTCTGATTTAAAAGGAAGAATGTATTCCATTATTTTCATATTTACACCCTTTTCTTTATCATAGAAAAGTTTGTAAAGATTAAAACTTCCGTTAAGGATGCTGAGTTTTTCTCCAAGACCAGGAACTGTTACAGTACCATCAAAAGTCGCTTTTCTTTCTGTAATTGTAACAAATTCTTCTACATTATAAGCTGTTATAACACCATTTATGCTACAAAAGAAATTTTTTTCTTTCCCTTTATTAAAAGCATCTGTCTGGTTAGTCTCACCAGGAAAAATATAGCCGGTTAAATTTTCGTTAAAAGAAAGGTTCATATATCCTCCATTATTCTAAAATCTATAAAAAAAATTATAAAAGAATTAATTAAAAAATCAAACAATTATTTAAAAAAAATAAATTTATTTGTTTTTT
>MIAN01000137.1 GCA_001829125.1 Spirochaetes bacterium GWB1_27_13
CAGTTTTTGATAAATTCCAAACAGAAAATAAAGATGTACGAATAACATTACTAAAAACCAATCAATACGATGCAATTCAAAGACTTTTAAATCATGAAATTGATTTTGTTGTTGGAAGCCAGTCTTTATTTCTCAATAGTAGCTTAATTTATCACAAAATAGCAGAAACACGAATTCTACTTGCCACAAAAAAAGAAAACATTGAAAAGTTTAAAAATATAAAATCATTAAAAGAACTCGAACCATATAGAGCCGCAATAACAGATAATACCCATCCATCAAACGAAACTATTCTTAATACACTTGAAAAAGAAGATGTAAAACTAAACATTTTTTATCAAACAACAGATTTTGAGTCTCTAATTGATTCTTTAAGGAATGATTATGTTGACTTTGCAATTGTAGGCAGTTACGATAGTTTTAGTGACATTGATTTTGTTGATATTAGTTTTTTGTTTACACCTATTGCAATTTGTTTTATTTATCGCAAAGGAGAGCCTCAAAATAAGGCTATCCAAAAGTTAATTGATATTTCTTTAATATTAAAAGTAAAACCAAAAGAGGTTTAGAATTTCTAAAAGAAAAAAATATCACAAAAATTTTGTGTTGATTATTTAGTTACAGGAGATTTAGATTTAAAAAATTTTAAAAAAACTAAAATAGTAAAGTAGAATGATTTTATTAATACCATATATACCCAAATGTTTTAGGTTTGTCAGAAATTATAAAATCTAATTACTTTAATATCAAGTAGTTATATGGTTTTAATCTGTGTTATATATACAAAAATAATTTTTTAAGATACTCAAAAACTCCAAAAACTAAATTTTTCATAATTATAAATGACAAAATCAAATCTTTTTGATATATTTATTTTAAAAAGGCATATCTTATGAATAAATTTTTAAAAATATTTCCTCTTATTATTTTAATATTTTTCTCCTGTGAAAGTCCAAAATTTCGTGATAGCAAAATTTATGAACTAACTAATAGCAATTTAAAAATTGCTTTAAATAGTCAAAATATTCTATTTTCTTATAGAAATAAGGATAATGAATCCTTATTTAAGGAATTAATAGATGAAGAACTTTATTTTTCAGATTTAAAATCTCAAAATGATACTCTTTTGGGAGAGAGATTTTCGGTGGAAAAAAATAATTCTTACATAGAATTAAAAGATAATACCAATAGTTTTGCAAAAATAAAATACGAAACTGATAAAATTACATTTGAACTAAATACTAAGTCTATTTATGGGCTTGGCGAGAGGTATGGTAATTTAAATTTACTCGATTATTATGGGACTTATAAAATAATAAATGACCACAAATACGGAGATAGGGCAATAATGTCAATTCCTGTAATATATACAGATAATGGTCTTTGTATTTATTTTGCTTCTCCTTATAAAACAAAGATGATTTTTGAAGAAAAAGATGGAATTGCTTATGTTTCTTATTATAATTTTGATAAAGGGTTTGATATTTATATAATTAAAGAAAATTCTACCTTAGAGGCAGTAAAAAAATATTATGAACTCGTTGGTAAACCACCTCTCCCTCCAAAATGGCTTTTTGGTTACATTCAGTCAAAATATGGATATTATTCCCAACAAGAGACTTTGGATATTGCAAAAAAATTTGTGGCACTTGATTTACCTGCAACAGGTATTGTTTTAGATTTGTACTGGTTTAAATATATGGGTGACATTGATTGGGCGCAAAAAACATTCCCTGACCCAAAAAACTTTATAAAAGAGTTAAATACACTTGGTTTTGAGTTAATAAACATATCTGAGCCGTTTTTTGATAGATATAGCAAAAATCATAAAATTTTTAAAGATTTTGGTTTTTTTGGCAAAAAAGATAATAGTTATATGCAATTAAGCAGTTGGTGGGGTACTGGTGGCATTTTTGACTATACAAATGAACAAGCTAATAAACTTTTATGGAATAATTCTTACAAAAAGCTTATCGAAATAGGCGTTGGTGGTTTGTGGACAGACCTTGGAGAGCCGGAAGGAGTCCCTGAAAACACAATATTTAAACTTGGTAAAGAAGATGATATTCACAACCTCTATAATTATTACTGGAGCAAAATGCTTTATACAAATTTTACAAATGATTTTCCATTAAAAAGACCAGTTATTTTATCGAGGTCTGGTTTTTCGACATCTCCGCGATTTGGAGTTAGCGTTTGGTCTGGCGATTCTAATGCAAGTTTTTCTGGACTTGAGATACAGCCAGCACTTATGATTTCTTCATCGCTTTCAGGATTTTCTTTTTGGGCTTCTGATGTCGGCGGTTTTGTTGGTGACTCAACTCCCAAGCTTTATACTAAATGGAGCGAATTTGGGCTTTTTTCGCCAATTTATAGACCTCATGGAGGCAAAGTAGATAGAGAACCATGGGTTTTTGGTGAAGATACTCTAAAAAATGTTACAAAACTTCTAAAATTGAGAGCAAAATTTCAACCTTATATTTACTCAAATGCTTATCTAACATCAAATTATGGTATTCCTTTTATAAAGCCAGTAATGTTTACAGATTCAAATATAGCTCTTGAAATAAAACAAGAGATAGAAAACAATAGTTATTTCTTTGGAGAATCTATTTTATATAGACAAAGTTATAATAATTATAATTATAGTGTATATTTGCCTATTTCTGGAGAATGGGTTGAAATGCAAAGTTTTAAATCTTATATTGGTAATGTTTTACATAAAATAAATTTCATAGATGGAAATCCACCATATTTTTTAAAACCTAATGGAGTCTTTATTGAAAATAGCAAGGCTTCTTACAAAGAATTTGATACTATGGAAATTTATATAAATAATAGGTCTGAAGGGGTAGGGAGTTTTTTATATTATGATGATGATGGGATTTCTACAAACTATAAGAATGGTAGTTATGATTTGCTCGAAATAAAAAATAGTTTTGAAAATGGAAAGATTATAATTGAAATAAATCCAATTAAGACTGATTTTAATAAAAATAAATTGCCTAATTTAGAATTTAATATTTTTATACCACAAACTATAGGAAATATCGTAACAACAGATGAATTTGATACAAAAAATAGTATCTATAAATTTAAGATGAAATATCCAGAGAATCAAAAACGATTTACTCTGGATTTAAAAAAATAATATTCTATGGAGAAAATAGTATGAAACTTGTATTTTTTGGAGCACCTGGTGCAGGGAAAGGCACAATAGCAAAAAAATTCAATGAAGAATTTGGCATACCTCAAATTAGCACAGGTGATTTATTTCGAGCCGCTATCAAAAACAAGACTGAACTTGGATTAAAAGTTTCCGAAATAATGGCAAAGGGAGGGCTTGTTTCTGACGATATTACAATAGGCATTGTAAAAGAGAGAATAAAAAATGATGATTGTAAAGACGGCTATATATTGGATGGCTTTCCTCGAACTATGATTCAAGCAGAAAACTGGGAAAAAGCAGACTCTGTAGATTTGGCTATTTATTTTGATATAAAAGATGATGAAGTTAAGAAAAGACTTGGCGGCAGAAGAGTTTGTCCTAAATGTGGTAAAATTTACAATGTATTTTTTAGTAAACCAAAAGTAGAAAATATTTGTGATAATGATAATGAAACATTGATTATTAGAGAAGATGATAGAGAAGAAGCAATTGCAAATAGACTTGTTGTTTATCATTCTCAAACAGCTCCTTTACTCGATTATTACAAAAAATTCGATAAAGTTATAGCTATTGATGCAACAGCTGCTCCAGAGATGGTTTATTCTCAAATAAAAAAGGCTTTAAAATTTTAACTTAAGAGACAAGGGTAACAAAACTGACAAATAACTTGATTCTTGTTGATAAAATCTTGCATAAAGGTGCAAAAAAATAGGAATATTCCCCTTTTCAGCATAAAAGGGGGATATTTCTCCATTTTAAATTTATTAATAAAGTTATGAAAAGTTATAAAAAAACATTGATTTATCTATATTATATGATACAATTTTGTTTAATGGGTATTTAATTGATAAATATTAAAAAAAAATATTGAAAAAAAATGAATTTAATGTTAAGCTATATGTAGGAATATTTTATTTCTATTTATAAGGAATGGTTTTAATTTTGGGTTTATCTATGTTATTTTGTAAATTAGAAACTGACTTAAAAACTTTCAGGTACTTAAAAGAATATCTTAACTTCATAAAAGACAACAAAACTCTGCAAAGCAAGACTATTCTATTTTTAGATAATAAAATTCAGCATGAAGAATTACAGGCTCATTTGTTTTTGCAAAGCATTGATCCTAGTGAAGATTCTAATCGTAAACATAAAGAAATAGAAGAATGGATAAAAAATAATGCTAAGTCTTTTAGGCAATACCTTTCCTCTATAAAACTTTTAGCTTGCGTTTCTTATACAAAAGGGTTTAAAAGTAGTGAAGACCTATCTTTTGATGACTTTTCTAAGTTATGTAAAGAAATAAATGAGTTAAAAAATGTTTTAATTGATCATATATTCTAATCTTAAGATAATATACTGAAATGTTTCAGAGTTGTCTTAAAGTCAAAGATCATTTTTTTTTAACTCATTTTGACTAAACAAATTGTAAAAAACATTTCAGGTATATAGGCTAAAAAACTCGAAAAAGAACTCGTTTTTTAGGCATATAATCTTATAATTAAGATTATAATGACAATTTGTACAATTATCATTATAAAAACTTACAGTAATATAAAAATATTTAATTTTTTTGATTTGATAATTGTATTAATTATTAAACTTTGTTAAAATATTTTAGGAGAAAACTATGAAAAAAATATTATTTTTATTTGTTGTTATTTTAATATTTTCATGTAAATCAGATAATAATGTTAAAAGTATCGATAGCAAAGATTATTTTGGAAATTTTAATAAAATTGAGCCTATTACTGAAAATTCTATGATAAGTAAGGATGATTGGTATAAAAACGCAACATTCTACCATATATGGGTAAATTCTTTTAATGACTCGGATGATGATGATTATGGAGACATTAGAGGAATAATTGATAAACTTGATTATTTAAACGATGGTAATCCTAATACACACAATGATTTAGGTGTAACAGCAATATGGCTTTCTCCTATTTTTGACTGTTATGGGAAAAGTCCAAGTATGCACGGTTATGATACTGTTGATTACTATAAGATCAATAATTTATTTGGCACAGAAGAAGATGTTGTTACTTTATTAAAAGAGGCTCACAAAAGGGGTATTAGGGTTATTTTTGACTATGTTCC
>MIAN01000138.1 GCA_001829125.1 Spirochaetes bacterium GWB1_27_13
AAACCAAAAAGATTTATAAAACCTAAAGAATCTTTATGGCTATAATTTTCTCCAGTTGTAAAAGAAGCAATATCTGCATTATATAAAGAATATTTTGAATTTCTTCCTGCTATTATAACATTTCCTTTATAAAGAACAAGTTTTATGCTTCCTGTTGCAAATTTCATCAATTCTCTAATAAAAATCTCTATTGATATTCTTAAATTGGTAAAATATTTCCCATTATAAATTAAATCTGCATAAGTTGGAGAAATTAAACCAAGCATTCTTAAAGTATCTTTATCTAAAACCATCATTCTTAATTCTTGCAATGCAGTATATAAAATTGTTCCACCTGGTGTTTCATAAACACCATGGCTTTTCATACCTACAAGACGATTTTCTAAAATATCCGCTCTACCAATGCCATTCTCACTACCAACTTTATTTAAATATTTTAAAAGTTCAATACCTTCCATTTTTTTCCCATTTATACCAACAGGAATTCCTTTTTCAAAATCAATCGTTATTTCTGTTTCTTTATCTGGTGCATCTTTTGGTGATTTTGATAAAACAAACATTTCTTCATTAGGTCTATTTATCAAATCCTCAAGTTCTCCACCTTCGTGACTTATATGCCATATATTTCTATCTCTTGAATAAATTTTTGTTTCACTAATTTTACCAAGATCAATATTTTTTTTCTTTGCATAATTTATTGCATCTTCACGAGATTTTATATCCCAATCTCTCCAAGGTGCGATAACTTTTAAATGAGGTGCCAAAGATTTGTAAGTAAGCTCAAATCTAACTTGATCATTGCCTTTACCTGTACAACCATGTGCTAAAGCATCGCAACCTTCTTTTAAAGCAATTTCAACTTGAATTTTTGCTTGTAATGGTCTTGCAATAGAAGTACCAAGTAAATATTTACCTTCATATAATGTACCACTCATTGCCATTGGGAAAATATAATCTTCAACAAATTCTTTTCTTGCATCAATTAAATAAAATTTTGAAGCACCTGTTTTTAGTGCTTTTTGTTCAAGCCCTTCTGTTTCTTCTTCTTGTCCAACATCTATACAAATTGCAACAATTTCTGCATTATTATAATTTTCTTTAAGCCATGGGATTATGATAGAAGTATCAAGCCCACCAGAATATGCTAATCCTATTTTTTTTATGTTATTATTTTCCATAATTAATTTTCTCCTTAAAACAACTTTAATTGTTAGATTATAATTATACCTAAAAATTTTTATTTTGTCAAAGAAGAGTATTTAATTTTTTAAATATTTTAGTTATGAATAAAAAAAGTGTCATCAAAAAAGCTTCAAATATGTAAAATTATTCTTATGATGCATCTGGTGACCAAATAAAATGTCCTATTTTATCAATATATCCATATTTTTTTGCGATTTTTATTCTTGCGACTCCACTTATGAATTGTTCGGCAGTATCAAAGTGTGGGTTTATAATAACTTTACCTGTCTTATCAATATATCCATATTTTGGTTTTGCAAATCTGTATCCAATTAGATCAAGAGTATCTCTAATCCTACTTTTTTCTTCTTCTTTTATATTGATTTTTAAAAAATATTTTCTACTTGGTTTATCACTAATATAAGAAGAAAGTAAAAAATTTTGATCATCTTTTTTTCTGAGTTTTTGCAATATTCCAAATTCAAAAACACTTGCTTCAAAAAATTTTGGAATATCAGCAATTTTAACAGAAGCAAGACCTTCAGAGAAATTATTTGCATATTCAAATTGAGGTTGAATAACAATTCGTCCTGAGGTATCTATAAATCCATAAAGCCACTCGTAATCACCTCTAAACCCTATTACAGCAAGCCCATCAGAAAATGATTCGGCAGCAGAAAATTGTGGTTTAATTACAATTTTGCCTTTTTTATCAATATAACCCCAAAAACCATCACTTATAAGAGCAAGCCCATTTGAAAATGATTTTGCAATATCAAAATGTTGTTTTATAACAACTTTTCCTGATTTATCTATAAATCCGTATTTTAAATTTATAAAAAGTCCAGTATTTCCTATTACAGACAGTCCTTCACTAAAATTTTCTGCTATTTCAAAATTTGGTTTTATAATAATTTTTCCTGTCCTATCAATAAATCCAAATTTACCATCAATTTTTACCCTTGCAAGCCCTTCTTTAAAATCGTCAGCAAACTCAAATTGCGGTTGTATTACAAATTTTCCAGCAGTATTTATAAATCCATATTTTCTTTCTATTTTTACTCTTGCTAGTTCTTCCGAAAAATCACCTGCATCATCATAATGAGGATTTATAACAAAACTACCTCTTTCGTTAATATAGCCATATTTTAAACCTTCTTTAACTCTTGCAAGCCCATAATAAAATAAAAAGGCAAAATCAAATTGCGATTTTATAGCGATAACTCTACTCGTTTTATCAACATAACCATATCTTCCATTATAATTAATTGGAAAAAGATTCATAAATACCTCTCAAAAAAAATAATAATTATTATTTGTTTTATATAGAGAATTATCCAAATTCTTAAATATATAACAAAGATTAACTTAATTACAATTAAAAATCAGTCTCTTTCGTGAAAAACCATTACAATACCATCTATTTTTCCATTTTTATCTCTAATAGGTGTTGCATTTTCATATATTGGTGTTTTTTTACCATCTTTTGAAATTAACAGAAGATTATTAGCTAATGAAATAGAAATATCCTCAGTTATGTATTCATTATTGTTAAATATAATATGTTTTTGTTCTTCTATTACAGAAAAAAACTGTGATATTTTTTTTCCAGTAATTTCTTCATTTTTCCACTTCATTAGATTTTCGGCTTTTTGATTGATAAATTTTATACATCCTTTAGTATCTGATACTATTACAGCATCTCCTATACTTTTTATAACTGTAGAAAGCCATTGCTCACTTTCTTTTAATTTTTTCTCCATTTTATATCTATAAATAGCGATTTGAATATTTGTATGGAGTTGTCTTTTATCAAATGGTTTTAAAATATATCCATAAGGCTCTGTAACTTTTGCCCTTTTTAATGTTGCCTCATCAGCACAAGCTGTTATATATATTACTGGAATATCATAATAAAATTTTATTAACTCAGCAGTTTTTATACCATCTATATTTCCTTTTAACATTATGTCCATCAATATTATATCTGCAGTAATTGATTTAAGATTTTCTAATACAACTTCGCCTGATGAAAAAATACCTGTTACCAAATAACCCTCTTCAGTTAATATGCTTTTTAAATCTTCTGCAACTATTATTTCATCTTCAACTATTATTAGCCTAGTATTTTCCATAAAGGTTATTCCTATTCCTCTGTTTATTAAAATAAATTTTAAAATTATCTTACTATATTTAGTATAATTAAGTTTAAAAAAAATATCAAATTTTTTGGATATTTTATTAAGAAAATTTTACAGAATAAAATTATTTAATTACACTCGATGATTTTATAACACAGATTGATCGGATTGTCAGTGATTGATACAGATCAAATCATTTAAATATAGACAGTAACTGTATTTAATTTTTATAATGACAATTGTTAAAATTGTTATTATATACCTAAAATTAATGAAATTGTCCCAATTTCATTAATTTATAGTCTATGATTTTTGACAAATCAAAAACTTTTTGGTATAAATTAATTAGTTTTTTTGATGAAATATAATTAAAATTGTGATATTATAACACGGATTCTCACAGATTAAGAAGGATAACACAGATTAGGATATACAATGTTTAAAGAATATTTTGCTGAAAATGAACCAGTTAGAAATAAAATACTTGGCATCGCAATACCCGTAATGTTTCAAATGCTTGCTGATTATATTCTAAACATAACAGATACTGCCTTTATAGGACAATACGATGTTAGAGGTTTGTCGGCTATAACAAATTCGCTGTTTCCTTATTTTATGTTTTTGGCTTTCTTTTTTGCAACATCAAAAGGTACGACTATCTTAATATCACAATCTCTTGGTGCTAACAAACCTAAAGAAGCAAGACGCTATGCAGAAGTTTCCTTTATATTTAATCAAGTTTTATCATTTGTATATTTTTTAGTCTTATTCTTTTTTGCCAAAAATATTATTTCATTAGTTGGGGCTAAAAGCGAAATTCTTGATATGGGAACTAATTACATTCAAATTATATCTTTCCAGTTTTTATTTTTTGGTTTTGTAATGAGTGCTAACTCAGTTTTTGAAGGAAAAGGAATTACATATCCTATTATGATTGCTTCTATTTTGAAAACAATTTTAAACATAATTTTGGATTATTTGTTGATATTTGGACATTTTGGTTTTCCAGAACTTGGTCTAAAAGGTGCTGCTATTGCAACTCTAATTAGTCAATTTATTGCTTGTGTTGTTTTACTGATTTTTGTTTTTAATAATAGGTCTGAATTTATTTTAAGACTTACAGGAATAATCAGAACAAACTTAAAAATCTATTTAAAATCATTTAAATTAGGTGTACCTGCTGGACTTGATTTTGTACTATGGGTTTTTGGACAAAATATTCTAATTTTGATGTTAAATAAATTAAATCCTTTATTTTCTGGTTTTTATGGCGTTTTCAGTTTAATATTAAGTTTGTCGCTAAATTTATATCTTGGCATATCAGTAGCAGCCATGAATCTCGTCGGCAAATCAACTGGTGCTAACAAACCAAAAGATGCTTTAATGTATGGCAATTATTGTATGTTTTACTCACTTTTTATATGCTTACTCGTTGCTGTTGCGTTTGTAATATTCCCAAAAAATATTTTATCTTTATTTATGAAAGAGGCAACTCACATTGATAATCTATACAGCAATCTATATATAATGGCAATAATTCTTTTTCCAACTGCGTTGAATGTTGTTGGAGGCAATGCAATTAGGGGAACAGGCAACACAATGTGGATGGTCTGGACGCAAATACCAGGCACTATTTTTGTAGTCGGATTTTCTTATTTATTTGTGTTTGTGTTGAATATGGGAATTACTGGCGTATTAATCGCCGTTTTACTCGATGAATTATTAAGAGGAATAGCAAATTATATAAAATTCTTTCTATTTTGCTATAAAAGGATAAATAAAGAGGTTATAACACAGAGTAATCAGGAGTTACCTCAGATCGACACAGATTAAATACTCTATATACTCGAAATGTTTCAACTTTGTAAGAAATCATACAATCTAATTACTTTAATATAAAGTAATTATGCTAATTTTAATCTGTGTACTCCATGACAATCTAATTAAAATTAATCTCTGTTATAGAATTGTCATTGACACTTTAAAAAAATTATAGTATTCTGAAAAAATTAGAATATTTAATAATTTGGGAGAAAATAAATGAAATTGAAACTTTTTATGATTTTTATAATTATTTTACTTGCTATGTCTTGCAAAAATGATAAATCCAATAAAATAAAAAAAGTTGTTGACAAAATCGATGGTCTTGAGTCTTCTCAATTAACGACAGAAAATGCTTCAGATGAACAATCAGTTGAAGATTTTAGCGTTGTTGTCAAAGATAAAATAAATGAAAAATTACCTGAGTACACATTCAATATTTATGGTCAAAAAAGCGAGTTTGCTTTTGGAGCAACAAAGATTATTATAACAAAAGAAAAAGATAACTCTTTTTCACAAGAATTATCTTTTGATCTGACAGAAACTCCAGATAGTGAGAAATTAGGATTTATTGCAGAAGATATGAATTTTGACGGATATAAGGATTTTAGAATTCAAATGAATGTTCCTGCAGGTCCAAACATCAGTTATTTATGTTGGATATTTAATCCTTCAACAGGTCAATTTGAAGAGTCAAGTACATTGGAAAATATTATATCACCATCATTTGATCAAACAAATAAACTTATTAATTCTTATGAAAGAAGTAGTGCTGTTGAATATCATGAATATGTTTATCAATACATAAATAATGAAATTATAATGATAAAACATATTACAACAGATTACGAAAACAATAAAAAGACAATAGAAGTCTTAGAAAATGGTAAAATGGTAAGCTACGAAGGAAAAATGGAAGAATAAATAAGATTTTTTATCTAAAAATTTCAAAATTTTATAATATTCGAATTATTTAGTAAATAGAAGATATTCTCTATTAAATCTATCTATTTACTAATATAACTTGAGATTTTTATTGATTTTTTAATATTTATATTATATACTTAAAACATTCTTCCAAATAAATTTACAGATTTTTTTTAAGGATAAAATATGAAATATCAAACTCTAATTTTACATAATGGCAATGAGATAGATAAAGCAACTGGTGCTTTAAATATTCCAATTTATCAAGCTTCAACATTCAATCAAGAAGATGTAGAAATTCATCAAAAATATACTTATGCTCGCTCAGAAAATCCAACTCGTGAAGCCTTAGAAAAAACAGTAGCCTCTTTAGAATCAGGAAAACATGGCTATGCGTTTTCGTCTGGAATGGCTGCGATTTCTTCTGCTATATCTGCTTTTATTGAACAAGGGGATCATATTATCGCGACTTCTGATATTTATGGTGGAAGTTATAGGATATTAACTCAATTTTTTAATAAATTTGGAGTTACAACAACTTTAGTTGATACTACTGATTTAAATAATATAAAAGACGCAATTAAACCAAATACAAAACTTTTATTTTTAGAAACTCCATCAAATCCGCTTTTAAAAGTTACAGATATAGTTGGTTGCGTTGAGATTGCAAAAAAACATAACTTAATTACTATTCTTGATAATACTTTTATGTCTCCATATTTTCAAAGACCAATAGAATTGGGTATTGATGTTGTTGTACATAGTGCCACAAAATTTATTGGTGGTCATAGCGATGTAATTGGTGGAGTTACTGTTGTCAAAAATGATGAGTATGCAAAAAAAATCTATTTTGTCCAAAATGGATTTGGAGCTATATTATCGCCTCAAGACAGTTTTTTATTATTACGTGGGATTAAAACCTTAAAAGTTAGGATGGAAGAAAGCCAAAATAGTGCAATAAAAATTGCAAATCACCTAAAAACATTGGATTGGATAGAAGAAGTTTATTATCCAGGACTTAATTCTCATAAAGGTCATAATATTCTAAAAACACAAGCATCGGGTTTTGGTGGAGTTTTATCATTCAAAACAAAAAATGTCGAGCAAGTAAAAAGAATAATGAAAAATGTTAAGCTCTGGGCAGTTGCAGTAAGTCTTGGAGGAGTAGAGTCAATTCTTTCTTATCCTGCAAGAATGTCTCATTATGCAATACCAAAAGATCAAAGAGAAAAAATGGGAGTCACTGATAATTTACTTAGACTTTCTGTTGGACTCGAAGACCCTGACGATTTAATTAACGATTTAGAAGACGCAATTAAATAAAATGGAGTTTTATTATGGTTGAATTTAGAGTTGCAACAAATAAAGATGTTGATTTATTGACAAAATTATCGCAAGAAATTTGGAATTTACATTATATAAACATATTAAGCAAAGAACAAATCGATTATATGTTAGAAAAAATGTATGCTTCAGATATTATTAATGAAGAAATTAATAAAGGAATAATTTGGAAAATAGTTTATTACAATAATGAGCCTATTGGATATTTTTCTTACTCAATGATAAATGAAAAACAATGCAAACTTCACAAAATATATATTCTACCTACATTTCATGGTAAAGGATTTGGAAAATCTTGCATAACAGATGTTTTTGAATATACAAAAAACAAAAATGCAAATGAAGTTATACTTTATGTAAATAGATTTAACGAAAAAGCAATAAAATCTTATTCTAAATATGGATTTAAAATACTAAAAGAAGAAGATACAAAATTTGGCGATTTTGTTTTAAATGATTATGTTATGAAAAAGGAATTGAATTAAATATCTTTAACAAAGAGAGACTGCCCAAATGATAAAATCACAAAAGACAGCCTCTTTTTATATCTTATTTTAATTTATTTATCATATTATCAATATCAGTTTGGGTCAAATAACCACCATTGATAAAGTAATTAGCCATAGTTTCTTTTAAATTTGCAACAGTTGAAATATCACTTACCCCAAGCATATTCTCTAAAGAATATTTTAGCAAGTGGTAGTCACGAAATTCTTTAATCCCCATGTTATTAGAAGATTGATAATCTGTGTAAATTTCAGTCCACGATGCACCTTGCAAAGCAGCAAGTATTGCACAGAAAACACCTGTTCGGTCAGTTCCTAAACGACAATGTATCTGGAAAGGAGCTGGATGAGTATTTATCCATTGAACGGTTTCTTTAATCCAACCACCAAAAACTGCTCCGTTTGATGCATAATAAACATCATTGTAACTCGGAATCTTGTTAATATCTAACCCTACATAAAGAATATTCCCATTAGTAATAATAGTTTGAAGGTATGTTGGAATGGTTTCTGTATAGCTAGTTTTATCTGGCATAGTATAAGTAGATAAAGATGCTGTTTCATTATTTGATAAACAAATAACTGATGCGATGCTATTAGCTTCTGCTAATTTGACAACATAATTCACTCTATCATCTTCAGTGTTGAATGTTGTCTTAGAAAGTTTAAATGGATGATATGAACGGAATAGTTTTGTTCCTCCAGGTACTTGACGAAAATTAGCAAGTTGTTGTTGCCCAGCTGTAGTTGTCAGATCAAAAGATGTTATTTCTTTTACTGTACTTGCATCAATACTATTAGCTTTAATAGTTTCAATATTATCAGTTGAAAAAACTATAATATGATTGTTATCAGATGTCCTAAATATGTATCCTTCTGGAGCAAAAGGTCTCGTACCATCCATCCATGTTGATTTGTTGACAACAAATTTGAATTCTGGTTGACCACTGTTTCCTGGACGCTTTATATCTGCATAAGATTTTGTTACAGTCCAAATACCTGAAGAAGAATCCTTAGTCATAGGATATTCAGTTGTTCCTGATGTTTTAGGCCATCCGTTGAAAGAACCACGAACTTCAACTGCTGTGATTGTAGTAATATTTTTTGCAGCAAGATCAGCTGCCCAAGTTGTTTCATTAAAAATAAAAGTTACTTTGTCGTTAGTTGTATCCAAACTAAAACAAATAGTATTTGGTGTTACAACTGCAATAGTAGTAGTTGTCGTCGTTGTAGTAGTAGTAGTCGTTGTCGTTGTCGTTGTCGTTGGTTCTTGACAAGAAAACATTAGAAAAATAATTGCTAAAAAATAAAAAATATGTTGTTTCATTAAAACTCCTCGAATAAATTGATAGAAAAAATTATAATTTTTATACCACCAAAAGTCAAGACATAATACCAAAAAATCAATTTTTTGATGATTAAATTAGTATATACGAATAAATCAAGATATTAATTTTTACAAGATGAGAATAAAAGTTATAAATATGCTATTTAAAAAAAATAACAATTTTAGAAAAAAATATTTTGCTAGTGAAAATATATATACCAAAAATTTTTACTAAGCAAAGCTCTGTCCCAAGGGACAGACCAAAAATCTATTATTTTACAACTAACGAACGAATAAAAGAACAATTTAGAATTTAGATTTATCTATAATCAAATGAGTTAAGTTAGTTAGAATTTATACTATATAATTTGATATTTATTTTAAATTATAAAAAAAGGCTACCTCAAAACTTTTGAGATAACCTTTTTTATATTTATTTTGGTTAAAATTATTATTCTTTTGAAAATTTTCTTCTATCTGGTTCTTTTAAATAAATTTTTCTTAATCTTATGCTATGAGGTGTAACTTCAACAAGTTCGTCATCATTTATATAAGAAATACAATCTTCAAGGCTTAATTCTTTTGGTGGAGTTAAAATTATATTTTCATCAGAGCCAGATGCTCTTAAATTTGTTAATTTTTTTGTTTTACCAGGATTTACAACTAGGTCATTGTCTCTACTGTTTTCACCAACAATTTGACCTTCATAAACCCTAATGCCTGGTCCAAAGAAAAATCTACCTCTATCTTGTAAGTTAAATAAAGCATAAGCAACAGTTGTACAGTGTTCCATAGAAATTAAAACACCATTTTTTCTATTCCTAATTTCGCCAGCATATTCATCAAACTCTGAAAATATATAGTTCATAATACCCATACCTTTAGTGAGTGTGAGAAATTCTGATCTAAAACCCAAAAGTCCTCTTGTAGGAATTTTATATTTAATGTGAGCAACACCATTCTCTTGTGCCATCTCAAGAATAGCACCTTTTCTTTTACCAAGGTTTTCTATAACTCCACCCATGTGTTCTTCTGGAACATCTATAAAAAGTTCTTCATAAGGTTCGAGCCTTTTGCCGTTATCTTCTTTAACTATAACCTCTGGTCTTGTTACTTGAAATTCGTAGCCTTCTCTTCTCATTTTTTCGATCAAAATTGATAAATGGAGCTCTCCCCTTCCAGATACTTTATAACCAGTAACTTCTTTTAATTCTTCAACTACTAAAGCCACATCTGATAATATTTCTCTAAGAAGTCTTTCTCTTAAGTGTCTTGAAGTAACATATTTTCCTTCTTGTCCTGCAAAAGGAGAATCATTTGGAATAAAATTCATTGTTACAGTTGGTGGATCAACTTCTATACTCGGTAATGGCATAGGGTTATTTAAATCTGTCAATGTTTGTCCAATGTTCAAATCTTCCATACCAGCAACAGCTATAATATCTCCAACAGAAGCTTGATTTGTCTCTTGCATTGCAGTACCTTCAAAACGATAAATCTTTGAAATACGGGCAGGGGCTATGATTTTGTCATCTTTTGCAACAACAACTTCTTTGTTTATAGATAAAGTTCCTGATGTAACCTTACCAACTCCAAGTCTACCCAAAAATGGAGAATAACTTAAAGAGCTAATTAACATCTGTAAACTTGCAGAAGAATCTCCTGTTGGAGGTGGAATAAACTCAACCACTTTATCAAATAAAGGAATAAGGTTTTCACTTTTAACGTTTACATCCAATGTTGCAAATCCTTGTCTTCCAGACGCATAAACAATTGGAAAGTTAAAACATTCATCTGGTGCATCGAGTTTAATAAATAATTCAAAAACTTGTTCGTAAACCCATTCACATCGAGCAGCAGGTTTATCAATTTTATTTATTACAACAATGATAGGAAGTTTTAATGCCAATGCTTTTTTTAATACATAATAAGTTTGTGGCATAGGACCTTCTTGAGCATCTACTAAAAGTAATGCACCATCTACCATTCTTAAAATTCTTTCTACTTGTCCACCAAAATCAGCGTGTCCTGGCGTATCAACTATATTTACAAGAAAATCTTTATATTTAAAAGAACCATTTTTTGATGTAATTGTAATGCCTCTTTCTTTTTCCAAATCCATTGAGTCCATAAGCCGTTCTTCTACGACTTGATTATTTCTAAACATTCCACTTTGCTTAAAAAGTTCATCAACTAAAGTTGTTTTTCCATGGTCAACATGCGCTATTATCGCTATGTTCCTTATTTTACTTTGATCCATAAATCCTCACTTAAAAAATTTTATTAGGTTTATCTATAACACTGATTAATCGGATTCACTCAGATTAACACAGATTAAATTATGCAGAATGAATATTAATTATTATATATGTATTTTTAATGTTCTAAAAATTTTCAGAACACCATATTTAAAAACGGTATATATAGAAAACCAAAATATAATTTTTGAATTAATATCTATCATTCTTAGAAGCTAAAAAATGTTTTTGACAAATTTAAGATTCACTTCAGTAACTTAATATATTTTAAGGAATAAGTCAATATTATGTTTGATTTTATGAATATATAGAGCAATTTTTAGAATTTGGAAACTAAAAAATTTCTCATATCGATGTGGTAAAATTTCTTTATTTATGAAATCTAATAATAACTCAGAATACCTCCACTTTATTTCGTAGGAAGATATAATAATTATATGAATAAAAACATATCAAAACTAGAAATTAATTATAATTTTATTTGTCTATTTTCTTTTATTTCTATTATATTCACTAAATTTACAATATCTTCTTCATCCGGAAATAGATTTATTGTATCTTCTATAATTTTTTTTACTTTTTCATAATCTTCTAATTTATAGTATGAATAGACCAAATTAATATAAGTTGGCATACAATTTTTTTCTAATTCGATTGATTTCTCAAAGAAATCTTTAGCTTTACAATAATCTTTTAAATCTAAATAAATATTCCCAAGATTATTATAAATATAAAAGTCATTTTTATCAATTTCGAGAGATTTTAAATAAAATTCTTCCGATTTCTTTAAATCGCCATATAAATTATAAATATTTCCAAGTCCTTTATAAGAAGTAGTTACGCTCTTATCTATCTCAATTGCTTTATAAAAACATTTCTCTGAATTTTCATAATCTTTTAAGATAAAATAAATAATTCCCAGACTCTCGTAAGAATAACACCAATCTTTATTAACTTTTATTGCTTCTAAATAAGAATCTTTTGCTTTTTCATAATTTTTTAAATGAAAATATAAATTCCCCAAAGCTTCATAAGCAAGAAAAAAATCCTTGTTTATTGATATAGATTTAACAAGATGCGTCTCTGCTTTCGCGTATAGAGAATTTGCCATACAAATCAAGGCATTTAGCCATTCAATATAATCCTCCATCCTTGATTTTTCAGCTTTTTTAAGTAATGAATTAAATAATGTTATTTTTTCTTCTTTTGATAAACTTTTTTTTAATAATAGAGCATACTGCTCTTTTATTTCTTTTTGAACTTT
>MIAN01000139.1 GCA_001829125.1 Spirochaetes bacterium GWB1_27_13
TATTATTTTCAGAATTAAATTTTACTAATTGTTCCCAATTAATTTTACCTTCATCACAGAAATTAGTACTAAATTCTAAGGTAAATTTATTTAAAATTTGGGCGTAAGATTCAAAAAATTCTTGATTTTTAATTTTTGCGTTATATCCAAGAGGTTCAATAATATCTGTATATAATTGACTTTTACCTGAAATGAATTCCCAAAATTTTTGTCCACAATATTTAAAATATACACCATTTTTATCTGGATTGTTATCTTTTCCATAGCAACAACCATTAATTGCAATAATATTTAAATTAGAATTGCTGGTTCTTAAAGTTTTTCTTGCCTGATTGAAATCACTTATCATTTTTTTTATTTGACTATTATTTCCCCAATTTGGCCCCGACTTAATTGTAATTATATATCGAATATTATCTTTATCAAATTCCAAGTCAATGCCAGTTATACCAGACTTCCAACCACAGTAAACTTTATTATTAATAAAAATAGATAATCCTTCAAGCCAATCTCCAAAAATTGTTTCTTCTTGAGATGATAAATGAGCATCTAATAACCCCTTAACCAAATCAAATGCTGTTAAAATATTTTTTGCTTTAAAAAGATAAGGATTTTTTCTTTTTAATATTTGAATTAATTTTAAGTTTTCTAAGTTTTTTAATCTTTTTTGGTGAAATATTCCTATGTTCTCTTCAACATATTTTATTACATCATTTATATTTAAGTTATCCATAGATATTAAGTCCCTTGTATATTTTTGATACTATCTATCTTATTTTTTACCATATCATAATATTCTGGTAGAATATCAATTCCTACTGAATTTCTATTCATTTTATTTGCAACTATTATTGTTGTGCCAGAACCCATAAAAGGGTCTAAAACCCAATCATTTTCTTTAGTAAATAATTTTATGAACCATTCTGGTAATTCCTCAGGAAATGCAGCACTATGATTTTTGTTATTACAAACAGTAGCCAAATTTAAAACATTAGTTGGATAAACTTTTTCTCTGTGTACCCAATTAGAAATATTTTTACCAAAACCACTACCATTTTTAGAATTGTCCCTAATTCTATCGGTTTCACTTAATTTTTTTAATCTATCTTTTGACCAATCACCAATTGGTAACATTACCTCTTCTTGATACATATTAAATTTTTTAGTTTTATTAAATTGTAATAATCTTTCCCAAGAATCCCTAAATCTATTTGGCCATTTACCAGGGTAAGAGTTTTTTTTGTGCCAAATAAATTCTTCTGTCCAAAGCCATCCTTGTTTTTTTAAGGCTAAAATTAATTCAAGTACATAGATATGTCTTTCTCCATTTTCAGCTTTTTCTTTAATATTCAAAATAAATGTTCCAGTTGGCTTTAAAACTCTCAATAATTGTTCTGAAATAGGTAAAAACCATTCAACATAATCTTCTGGTTTTATACCACCATAAGTATTTTTTCGTCTATCCGCATAAGGTGGAGATGTAAAAATTAAATCAATAGAATCATTTTTTACATCTTTTAAAATATCTCTAGAATTACCTAAAAATATTTCAGTTTTAAGGTTATTCATAAACTTCTTCTACTCCAAAAGTTTGATTTATAGTGCATTCGATATTTTCTATTTCAAAGTTTAAGTCTACTCTATCTTCATTAGATGATATGTCTTTAATATCGTTTGTGTACAGTTCACAAAATTCTTTTGCCAAGCCTTCATTTGGGGCTTTAACTCTTACAATATAGGATTTTGTTAAAACAACATCATAAGTTTTCATTTATCGATCCTTCCTTATTGTAAAATATTCTAAATTATCTAACTCGTTAAATAAAGCTAATTGTTGATTATTGTTTTTCATAAAAAGAATATACCAAAAAACTTAAAGAAAAGCAAATAAAAAAAAGCGACATTCGTTAATGTCGCTTTTATCATTGTGATGAAAGAATTTTAAAACTTTTCAACTATTTAACCGAGTTTTTGTAAGATTATAAATGTTTTCTTTCATTTTATTGAAATATAGAACTGATTCATCTAAAAATAGGTTTAATTCTTTTTTAAACTCTTCGTCTCTTAAAAATGGAAAATTTGTTAGAATATTAAAAATTCCACCATCAAAAGAAGCACTTGCAAGAGCTGCTGCGACACCTATATCGCTTATAAGCCATTTATTACAGTGTGGAATAAAATCTTGAATAATTTCAGCAAGTTTTAACGAATTTTTTGCAATTTCATAAGGTACTCTTGTACATTCTTTTGCGTAGAAATTTACTTTTTCGTCTCTAATTTGTTTTTCTTCAATTGTTGTTTTTGGTAATTTTCTTGCTTCTCCCCATTTTTTGAAGGCATCTTGATCTTCATCTGATAATCTAAATCCAGCATCTTTTATTTCTAAAAAAGAAGTAATAAATTCGCTTAAATAATCATTTAAAGAAAATCGTCCTGCTTTTTCTGCACAGGATGCAGCCATTGCCAAAGTTAAACCACAGGCTGACCCACCGCCTGGCGTTGGATTGGTTGAACCTAAAAAATTACAATATTCTTTAATATTTTGCATCGTTTTTTACACCCCTATTTTAAAAATTCTTCTGCTTTTTTTAATATTAATTCTACTTTTAATGGCTTTGAAACAAAACTTTTTATACCAAATTTTTGTGCTCGTATAATTGTATCTTTTTGAATTAGTGCTGTTACAACAACTACTGGTATATGCAAATTTTTATCTGCCATATATTTCATAACTTGAAAACCATTCATCTCAGGCATCATTAAATCAAGAAAAACTAAATCTGGTTGATGATTTTCTAAATCACTTACAAAATATTTTCCATTTTCATAAGTATAAATTTCGTAATTACTTTGCATCGAAAGAACTGTTGCCATAAACTCCAAAGTACTCAAATCATCATCCACAATCGAAATTTTATATTTTCTGTTAGCCTTTTCTTGAGCAGATTTCTCATCAACTTTTTCACTTTCAAATTTGAGTTGAAGAGGTTCTTCTGTTTTTTCCGTTTCTTTAATTGAAATGATTTCTTTTTTTATGTTTTCTATTTCTTCGCCATAGGCAAAAATGTCTATTTTACCAAAACTCTCAATTGCTTCAACAAAATCATTGGTAATATTTATATCTTTGTATTTTTCATTTATAGAAAGAAAATCTTTTATTGTAGACGAATTAGTCAAAACTTTTATATGTTCGATCGAACTTTTTGTAGAACTAATCACATTATCAAGCAATGTTGTTAGTAAAACTCCAAGATTTTCTGTAAAATTTATATCAGAAAAAATAATCAAAATTTTTGTAATTTCTTTTTTAGTAGCTTCTTTTATTTGTTGAATTTTATATTTTAATATACTCAATTTTTCTTTATTAAGACCTGTGGCTATTTCTACAAAAAGAATATCATCGTTTAAATGAACATCAATTATCGAAGGTGTTTTATCTATTACAAGCCTTGTATTAAAAAGTTCATTTAGGGATTGAATAAGTAAATCAAATTTAACTGGTTTTGTTAAAAATTTAAAAACTTTATATTTTGCAATTCTTGCTATTAAATCTTTATCAACTTTTGATGATAAAATCAATACTGGAATATCAGCAATACTTTTAAATTCAGCTTTTTCTTTTAAAAGTTCAATACCAGTCATTCTATTTAAAAAATAATCCATTATAACTAAATCAGGAAGAATATTTTTTAATTTTATTAATCCATCAAAGCCGTCTCTTGAAACGATAACTTCAAAACCAAATTCTTCAAGTCTCTCTTTTATGTATTGTCTCAACAAGTCCGATGAGTCTATTACTAAAATTTTTTTCATTATTCCTCTTCAACGTTAATTCTTTAAAAACCAAACCTTATCTACTTTTGGATTATAATTTAATTTGTAAATAGGAAAAAACTTTTGTAAATCATATATAAAACTAAACTTTTTATCTACTTGCTCTATTTCATTAACGGCTAAATTTATTAGAATCTCAATTTCTTCTTTATTCATAATTTGAAATAATAAATTAATAAAATTATTAAAAATCTCATTATCTATTTTTTTTACTTTTATTAAATATTTTACAAACACTTTGCTAAAAGATTGAATTTTTCGAGGGTATTCTTTAAAGAAATTTAAGAATATACTTAACGCTGTATCTGAGACAACAAATTGTTTTTTATTCTCTTTTGTAAAAGAACTTTCAATAACATCTACTCGCTCATCAAAAATATATTTAAAAATATTTTTTAATAAAGATACATTTGGATTTGAATTTTCTATCAGTTTTAAAATAATAATACTATCTTTTAGATTTGTATTTTTTAATAAATTAACGAGTTCTTCTATTTTATTATCTAATGATTTAATTTTAAAATCTATTTTTGATTTTAAGTTGTCATCTAAAGAAATTTCGTATAATTTAAACCAAAAATCTTTGTCATCTACTTTTCTTACCAATAAATTTTCTATCACAGATACTCTTATATCATCTTCTAATGTAATATCTTCAGTCATTTTTTTTAGAATATCGTCTATTTTCTTATCTTTAAGATGTAAAAGTGTTTTTAATGCAATTTCTTTCTGTTTTTTAGTTTTTTCTTTTGAATTTATTGTTCTTACAAGATTTGAGTTGAATTTATTTATATTTAACCTTGCTATAATTTCATAATCTGATGAAGAAAGTTTTGTTTTACTGTTTATTTCTTCCAATAATTTATAAGGAGAATAATAAACATCAAGCCACCATTTAAAACTTATTATTTTTTTATTTATAATTCTTTGCTCTAAAGGAATAATTTCTCTACTAAATACGCCAAAATTATTAAAAGCACTGTTTAAGTATTCTATTATCTCTGGAAGCATAATATATATTTTATTTGCAGCAAATTTCTGCGTCTCATTATTAATCCATGAGTAAAAAGGCGAATTTATTAGATACTGTAAAGTTAGGATGCTTTTATTTGAAAAAAAATCATTTAATCTATCATAATAATCTTTTAAGACCAAAAAACCATCATAATACAAGACTGCGTTTGGAAAAATTTCATTTAAGACCATTATCCAGTCGTTTGATATAGATTTAATATCATTTTTTTCAATTGCTTCAAAAAATAAGTTTATTCTCGATTTCATAACCATTCTCTATAAAATTAATATTATTTTTTCTGTAATACTTTTAAGTATAATACTTAAAATATGTCAAATGGTCAATCTTTTTGTATATATACTACAAAGTTTTTAGTATTCTACTTGATTGGTGTAGCTGATAATTTAATTATAAAAGTTGCATTTCAATATTGGTTAATAAATAGTATCAATAACTATCTTATCATTACTGAATTTTGGGACTTGAAAAATATTTACAGGTAATGTTGAGTATTCTTTTATTGCATCTTTTAAAGTCTTGGCTTTCTGAAGTTTTTTTATTCCCTGATGTTCTAACGCTTTTGTAAGATCAATTATATAAAAAACATCTTTTATCTTTACAAAAACGGCAGCATGACCAATTAAACTTCCTTTTAGATTAAGACCTACTATATAATTTTCTATTTTATGATAGTTCAAATAATCTGAACATATAACACTAAATTCTTCACAATCTCCATGTTTATAACTCCATGCTTCTTCTGGTGTCTTCCAGTATTCACCCATATCGTATCTATAAGAAATTCGAGTTGTAATAACCTCATAAAGTTGATAAATATTGTAGTTTTTATTAAGAAAATCTTTGTAATGAAATTCTACGGAAACAAAAGGATTTTTAAAATCGAGTCCATGAGGTATAATAAGAGATAGAATTGTAAGAAAAAGTATTATTTTGTAGATAAAATTCATCAAGTTTTTTCTAGGATTATAATGATCATTTAATTGATAAAGAACGGCTTCATTTTTTTTAATATCTAATTTTTTTTTATTGCGTTTTTTTAGAATAAAGAACTCACCATCAGGAAGAATCTTTAAGTAAATATTTTTTCTATGAAAAAAAGAATAGATTTTAATATAAGTCTTATCTTTTATATAAAATATTCTAATTATTTCACCTTTTGATTTAAAAAAAGAATTTTCTACATTAAAACTTATTATATCACCTATATTATATTGCACAAAATTTTACCTCTTAATATTTATAAACAATGATATTATAATGAAAAATTATTTTTGAATGTAATTTTAGAGGTATATCTAAATAAAATGATTAAGTCAATTGATAAAATATCTTCTTTAAATAAATTGCCAAAAATCATTGATAGTAAGATAGGTTATTCTTGATATTTATAAATACAGTAAAGAATAGGTTAACTCCTATTCTTTACTGTAAAAATTATTATATATTTTTATTATTCATCTCTACGATTTAATGTCCATTTTGCGTTTGTTTTAACATTAGTAATTATAATATAATCTTGGTTTCTATAATAGTCAACAGTAAATTTTTGTTTTTTACCATCTTGAACTGTATATAAAAATCCACCATCTTCTGTTGATTCTAAATCTTGAAAATCAATAATTTTAAAATCAACCCATTTTCCACCAAAAGAAAATTGAACTTTTGTAATTTCCACGTTGTCATCATCTGCTGTCAACATAACAGAAAAATCTTTTCCGTCATATACATAGTACTGTTGAGAAAACATATTAGCTGAAAAAATAGACATTGAGACTAACACTAAAAAAATCACTAAATTCCTTTTCATAAAACCTCCATATTGTTTTATATTTCTTTAAGAAATCAAACGATTTCTAATACAATCAAGGATAATAAACAAATTTTATTTTGTCAAATAAAAAACTAATATTTTATTAATTTTAAATTAATTTTAAATTAATAAAAGATTAATACAAGATTAATAAAACAAAAAAACACTTTATTGATAGAATAAATATTAATTGGTAAAAAAAAGAATTGAAAAAATATAATTTACTATTTCTGATAAATTTGATACATATAGATAAATATACAAAATCAAATTAGGTAAGTAATATGGATAATAACAATGAACTAACAATAAAAAAGATAATTATTTATCTTATTGTTTTATTTTGGATACAATTAGGAGTTGGAGTTTTAGTAGGGGTAGTCTCTTTTATAATTTATACTATATTAAACCCAAATACACCTGCTAATGAAATATCTAAGCTAATAGCATCCTCAAATTTATTAAATGTTTTATATATCTTCATAGGCGAATTTATATTCTTAATTGCAGCATTAATAATTAAAAATAAATATAAAAACACATTTAATAACGAACTTAGTCTAAAAAATTTAGATATATTAATGATTTTATATATTTTGATATTTTCTTTATCATTTGTTATCTTATCTTCCGAAATTGAAAATATAGTAGCGTCTTTTATTGGTAGAATGTCATCACTTAACCAATCAATAACTAATGTTTCGCAAATACCAAATACAAAAGGTTTAATACTTTCTATTATTACAATTGGAATACTTCCTGCATTTATTGAAGAATTTCTATTTAGAGGACTCATCCAAAAAAATCTATCAAAAAAATATGGTAATACAAAAGCAATTATAATAACTTCAATAATGTTTGCATTATTCCATCTAAATCCAACCGTTATTTTATCTATATTTCTACTTTCTTTAATGTTAGGATACGTATATAGTAAAACAAATAAAATTATCTATCCAATTATTCTACATTTTTTTAACAATATAATTGTTGTAATAATAATTAGATATAATACATTTGAAATAAAAGGAATAAACACATCTTTAGATAAAATAGAACATGTAAGCCCATACATATTATTGCCAGCTCTAATAATAATATTTCTTATTTCATATATCATTTATAAAACTAAATTTGTAACATCTAATGATGATTAAGGAATAAAAATGTTTCATATTAAAGAATGGGATTTAAAAGAAGAGGTGTTTTTTCATAAAAAAGATTATCCAAAGGTATCTTTAGAAATAGGATGCGGGAATGGGCTTTTTTTGTGTAAAATCGCAAAAAATAATCCAGATACTCATTTTTTTGGAATAGAAGTACTTTCTAAATGTATAACTAAATCTAAAAAAAAGATTGAAAGTTTAGCACTTCAAAATATAAGTTTAATACACGGGGATATTTTTACAAGCCTTTCAAAATTCTTTGAAAAAAACTTTTTTGAAACAATCTATATAAATTTCCCTGACCCATGGTTTAAAAGGTCTCATTTAAAAAAAAGAGTTGTAAAAGACTCAATGATTGGGCTTTATTACGAATATTTAACCACTAATGGAAAGATTTATTTCGTTACTGACAACACTGATTATAGGGATGCTGGAGTTGAAGATTTTATAAAAACTAACTTATTTAGCCCATTTTTTGAAAAACCTTATTACTCAAATGTTTTGGAAGACTACCCCCAATCTCTCTACGAACAAAAATGGCGATGCGAAGGCAAAGAAATTTTTTATTCTATATTTTACAAAAAATAATTTTTATTTTTCTTTTTTTATGATAAGATATACCTAATGGAAACAACAAACAACTATCCTAACAAATTAGTCGGTTTTAATTTTTATCAATATAACTTGGGAAATTTCGCACAGAGAAAAAGAGTTTTTTTGTTCTCCGTGCCGTCATATGCACTGGTTCACTGATGTGAGAAATTTATCTTTTTTATGAAAATCGAGTAATAACTGAGGATAACTATCACTTGTTTCCATAACAATTATGTAAAAATCCGTGTTATATGGAGATATTATGATTTTTTCAAAATGTAAAAAAGATGACTGCTCAAAAAAGGCAGTTTATTTAAGTAATTATTGTTTTGAACATTCTCAAGATAAGGATGATTTAATAAAAAAAATTTATACTTTTGTAGATAAAAACAAAACTCTAATTGGTTTCAATTTTTCTTACATTCCTTTTAATAATTTTAATTTTTCGACTAAAGACATTTCTTTTTCTTTTTTTTCATACTGCCAATTTGAAAATTCAAATTTTAGAGAAACAAGAATAGTTTCTTCATTTTTAGATTTTGCAAATTTAGATGATACTGATTTTACTTCTTCTAACATAAAATTTTCTGTATTTGGTGGAGCATCTATTCAAAATGGAATATTTAAAGATTCAAATGTAAATTTTTCAAATTTTTTGGGTGTAAATCTAAGAAATGCAAATTTTAACAATTCTGATCTAGGTTATTCTCGTTTTATCAATGCAATTACACAAAATACATCGTTTTTTAATTGTAATCTCAAAAAAACAGTGTTTGAAAATACAGTTTTCGACGAAAAAAGCCTAAAATCGTCTAATTCTCAGGATGCAATAATAATTAATTGTACTGCAATAGATTGTAACATAAAGGACTATATTCTATGAAAATATTTACTACGCTAAATCCAAAAAATATATCAAATATATATCTTATAACAGATGACGATCAAAAATACGGTGTAATTATAGACCCTGGCAGTCTTTCTATGAATGTTTACAAACTCATTAGATTTACTGGGGCAGAAATAAGAAAAATTATTATAACTCATAATGGTATAAATCAGACGGCAGGCATTCCTTTATTAAACAAAATATATAAACCAGAAATTTTTGCTTATAACGAAACAATTCTTGATTTGCCTGCAACAAAGGTAAAAAATGGTTTTGTTATAAAAGAAGGTGATATGGAATTTAAAATAATGGAAACGCCTGTTCATACTTATGATTCTATTTCTGTTTTTATAGAAAATTCTTTATTTGTTGGCGATGTGCTTCAAGCAGGGGCTTTGAGTTCTTTGGACAAAAAGAATGTTCCAACTAATTTTGAATTAAATGTAATAAAAAAATATTTTTTATCTTTACCAGAAAACACAATAATATATCCAGGTAAAGGACCTGCTACAACATTAGAAATAGAAAAAAAATTTAACCCATATTTTCAAAGGATAGTTAATGGATAATAATGATATTTTAATTACAACACTTTCTGAAAACAAAAAAATTTATGGATACTTAGCAATAACAAAAAATACGGCAGAGCAAGCACAAAAAAATCACAATATGAATATAATTTCTTCTGCGATATTTTGTCGTGCTTTGACAGCAACTGTTCTTCTTGGTGGAAACCTCAAAAACTCAAAAGACATTCTAACTTTAAGGTGGAACTGCACTGGTCCAGTAAAATCAATATTGATAGAAACAACAGGCGAAGGCAATGTTAAAGGTTACATTGGTAATAATAATCTACAATTAATAGAAGATAGTATTTTTGACAATACAATAAAAGCAGAGCCTTATATTGGTTTTGGAGAATTAAATGTAACAAGAAATTCAATCGATGGCAAACAACCTTATTCTTCTGTTACAGTGATAGAAACTGGCGAAATAGCAGAAGATATTTCTTTATATTTAGAACAATCTTTGCAAATTCAATCAGCGATTAAAATAGGTTTGTCGATAAATAAAGACAATCAAATTGAGGCAAGCGGAGGGCTTCTTTTGATCGCTATGCCAGATGCAACAGAAGAAGATGTTAAAAAAATTCACTCTTCTTTTGAGAATATACATTCTTTTACCGAAATATTAAACTCAAATATAGAAGAAACTGAAATAATAAAAAAATTTTTGTCAGATTTAAAACTTGAAATTATTTCAACAAAAAATATTCAATTTAAATGCACCTGCGACGAAAATAAAATTAAGGGATTTTTAAAAACTTTAAAAAAAGAAGAATTTACCGAGTATATAACAGAAGAAGGTAAAATAGACGCAGAATGTCAATATTGTGGTAGAAAATATAGTTTTTCACCGCAAGATTTGGAGAATTAAAATGGGTGTTCCGCTTTCAAGGGTAGAAAAAGAATTTATTTTAGGATTTTTAATTAAAAATAAAGTTAGAGTTGAAATAAAATGTAAAAATAGCTCCACTGAAGCTACTTTTTTAGAGCAGAGTTCAAAAGAAATAAAAGTTGAAGTTTCTTCTATGCTCGAAGAAATGCTTGAGTATAATGTAGAAATAAAACTGTTTTTCTATTTTCAAAATGCTTATCATACATTTAATTCTACCATATTAAAAAGACAGGGCAATATAATAATCATTAAAAACCCCGAATCTTTAGCAAAAAACCTCGAAAGAAAATACGAGAGAGTATTAATAAACGGTAAATATAAAATTGAATTTGAAACTCAAAGCGAATTAAAACCACTTGATTATCCAACATGTCCTCAATTTTATTATCCGGAGTTGCCCCCTGTAAATGCTGATTTTACTGATGTAAAAATAGAAAATATTTTAAAAAAGTTTAAAGAAAAAATGACAAGTATTGTTTCTGTGAATAAAATTATTATGCTTAGAAATTATGTTTCAAAGACATTTTTTGAAGATATTGTTTTAGAGACTGGTAAAATATTATTTGTTCCAAATTCTCATTCTGAGCTTCCAAATAGACAACCTTTTTCAAATTTTGAAATACTTCTGAGAGCTGATTGGTTTGAGTTTGAAGCCAAAAAAAATAAGACTGGGCTAAATTCATTAAATAAAACAGTTTCTGATTATTTAACTCTTCTAAAAAAGAATGATATTTTTTCTTATACAATAATACCTGTTTTGTATAGAGACTATATTGTTGCATTAATATTTTTGATGAATAGCAACAAATCATCACAAAAAATTGATGAAAAAATCCTAAACTACGCTCTTCAATTTTCAAAAATAATGTCTTTTACCCTCAAGCAAAATGGATACTTCAAGGCAGAAGATGGTCCAAAAAATAAACACATTATGCCAATTTTTGACTTAAGCCCCGGAGGTGCTGCTTTTTATATTGATAATGACTCTTTTGAAGAAAAATTACAATTAGGTCAAAATCTCCATTTCACCATCAATATACAAGGAAGAGAAATTAGAGTCCTTGCAAAACTTGCCCGCAAATTTCAAAACCTAACAAAAAATTTCTACGGCTTTGTATTCCTTGACATAAAAACTGATGATTTCGAGTTTTTGAATGAATTTCTTTACAAAAAATAGTATTAATAAGCCTCTCACAGAGAGCACAAAGATACAGAGTTAGAAAAAAATAAATTATATATCTTTTAATTTTGGTATAATATTCAAAATAGAAAAACTGAACCAAAAGAACGGAGTAAAAAAATGGATGTAATTAACGATCAAAATTGTTTTGTTTGTAGTAAGACAAACCCAATTGGTATAAGGGCAAATTTTAGTATAGATTATCAGCACAAAAAATCTTACGCAAAACTAACATTATCGCATAATTATCAAGGTTGGCATGGTATTGCACACGGTGGTATTGTTGCGACCTTACTTGATGAGGCAATAGCTTATGCTTGTGGGGCAATGACAGCGACTGGTCTTACAGTTGAATTAAACATCAGATACAAAGAAAAAGTCCCAACCGAAAAAGAAATAGAAATTTTTGGCGAAGTAATAGAAGTTAAAAGAAAACTTATGTATGCAAAGTCTTATATCAAAATGGATGGAAAAATCCTTGCTGAGGGAAATGGCAAAATTTTTGCTTACTCTGATACTCCATTTATACCTGTTAATGTATAAAATCATCAAAAAACTGCAATATTTTAATTTTATTGCAGTTTTTGGATACAATATTTGGTTTTTTATCTATTATTAAAAACATTAAAATCTTTGTTTTATTTTTGAAACAAATCTTTTTATTATATTACAATCTGTATCAATAACATCTAATATTTTACTTG
>MIAN01000140.1 GCA_001829125.1 Spirochaetes bacterium GWB1_27_13
TATTACGAACTTGATACAACTGCTGTTATTGCACCTTTTTATGCAATATTTTTTGGTATGTGTCAGGCTGATCTTGGTTATGGGCTTTTTTTACTTACAATTTTAACAATAGCATTTTTTGCCATAAAAAATAAAAGTGTTAAATCACTTATTTTATTGGGAATGGTTTTAGCTTTTATGACGAGTGTTTTTGGTTTTTTACTAAATGGTGCTTTTGGGTTTAGTATAACGGATGAGTTAATCAAAAATGGTATTCTTCCAGATGTAGTTAAACCTTTTGTTATATTTGCAGATGTAAATGACCCAACTGATCATGATGCTAAAAATGATATTATGATACTAGCAATGGCATTAGGTTTTGTCCAGCTTTTAATTGGTTTAATTATGAAAACGATTAATTCAATTAAAAACAATGGGATTCAGGCTGGTTTACAACCTGTTGGTAACTTTTTGTTTATTGCAGGGGTTGCTTTTGCTGGTATAATTTATGGTGGTGGCGAAAAATTTAAAATTGGACCACTATATATTGGTAAATTCCTATATTCTTATATGGATGTTTTTACTGTGACTATTGTACTTTTGATTGCTGGTGTTACGTTAATTATGTTATTTAATAACATAGACAAAGCTATTTTTATTAGACCTTTGACTGGTCTTTGGGAAATGTACAATACTATTACAGGAATTTTAGGTGATATTTTGTCATATATTCGACTTTTTGCTCTTGGTTTGTCAGGCGGTTTACTTGGTGCTGCTATAAATCAGATTGCATTTATGACAAAGGGTGATTCGATAATCGGATTGATACCAATGCTTTTGATTATGATTGTAGGGCATGGGTTAAATTTATCTTTGTCAATTTTGGGGTCTTTTGTACACCCATTGAGATTAACATTTGTAGAGTTTTACAAGAATCTTGGTTTTACAGGTGGTGGCATAGCTTACACACCTTTTAACTATAAAACAAATATCAAAAAATAATAAGGAGAATAAATATGGAAATTTGGGCTTTAATATTAACAGGTCTTGGACTTGGGTTGATGGTTGGTTTATCAGGCGTTGGTTCTGCAATAGGAACAGTTATTGGTGGTACTGCAGTAGTTGGTTCTATGAAGAAAAAACCAGAAAATTTTGGTTTGTATCTCGTACTTTCAGCTTTACCTGCTACACAGGGTCTTTATGGTTTCGTTGGATTTTTTATTTACTCTGGCGTTGTTGCATCTGCTGGAGGTGCATCTATACCACTTTTTAAAGCAGCTATTTTATTTGGTGCTGGCGTTGCATTAGGAATTGCAAATTTAATTTCTGCTATTAAACAAGGACAAGTTTGTGCTGCTGGTATTTCAGCAATTGGCTCTGGACACAATGTTTTTGGTAACACATTAATTTTGGCTGCTTTCCCAGAATTTTACGCAATTCTTTCATTAGTTGCTTCTATTTTGATGACAAATTTATTGAAATAATTATAGACTGATAAGACCTGACAGGTTTTGAAACCTGACAGGTCCTTTTTATAACACAGATTGGCACGGATTGGAAAGATTGACACGGATTGGAAAGATTGACACGGATTGGAAAGATTGACACGGATTGGAAAGATTGACACGGATTGGAAAGATTGACACGATTTTTTTATATTCTTTTTTTTGTAAAACTTCTTGATTTTTCTTTAATTTATTTATATTATCATTCAATAAAACACATGTAGGATAAATACAAAATGGTAGAAAATGCTTTAATAAAGATGATACAAGAAGGGTATAATCTTCCTGAAGAATATTTTAGTACTTTAATAAATAAAGCAACAGATATTGAAAATATTCTATATGTAACTCAGTTAGAACAATTAACAGATGATAGATTTGAAAAATTTTATGTAGATACAAGTAAAATTAGAGAAAACAATGTTATTAATTCTATTAATATAGAGTTAAAAAATACATTAAGGATAAATTCTAAAATCACTTTTGCTGGTTTTACTGGCTCTGGTAAAACTACAGAATTAACAAAATTAGCCAAAAAATTAGAAAATGATTATAATATTATATTTTTTTCTATAATTAAGAGATTAAACTCAAATTCTATTACTATTGAGTCTTTTTTGTTTGAAATAATAGAAGATGTATTAAATTTAATATCAATAAATAATTATTTTGATGAAGATAACAACATTAAAGAAATAATAAATAATATTAATAATTGGTTTAACGAAACTATAAATGTAACAGAAAAAGATAAAATAAGAAATGCCTCATTAAGCGTTGGTATTGAATTTTTGAAAAAAATATGTGGTGGTGCAAAACTTGAATATAATGTAAATAAATCAGAAAAACAAATTACAACTTGTATTGAAGAAAGAAAAATAAAAGATTTAATATATGAATGTAATAAAATTTTTGATTATCTAAAAGAAAAAACAGGTAAAAGAAATCTTATAATCGTAGATGATTTGGAAAAATTTGATTTTTTTAAAGTAAGAGACTTTTATACAAAAAATAGTGCTTTTATTAAAGAGTTTAAAACATCTATGATTTTGACAATCCCAATAGAATTAGTTTTTCATTCAGACTATTCTCTTATTGAGAATGTTTTTGGTAAAGCAAAGGTATTACCTATGATTAAAGTAAAGGATAAAAATAACAATGAATTTACAGATGGTATAAATGTTTTAAAAGAAATCATATCAAAACGAATAGATTTATCACTTTTTGAAAATGAATGTTTTATTGATGCAATTAAACATTCTGGCGGTTCATTAAGAGAATTGTTTAATATAATAAATGATGCTGTTATTAGAGAAATGGGCGAATCATCTTCTAATAAAATAACAAAAAAATCAATAGAAAAATCTATTACACAAAATAAAGATTATTTTTCGATGAAAATTTTTGAAAGAAACGATGAAGTAAAAATTACTTTTGATCAATATCTTGATGTATTAATTGATATTTACAATGGAAATAAAAAAGAACCAAATCAAAATATAGCCCTCCTCGACCTACTCCGAATTAGGGCTGTTATGAAATATAATGGCGAAGGTTTTTATGATATTCATCCATTATTAGATGATTTTGTTAAATCTCATAAAGAAAAAAGAGAAAATGCTAGAAAATAACAATATTCCATTTAAAAAAGAAGAAAATATATCTAATCTCCATCTTTTTGAAAGATATTTAAAACTAATTCCTCGTGGGTTTGTGCTTTGTCAGTCATCTGCCTCAGATAAGTTTAAAATAATGGAATATTTTAAAAATACTCAGTTTAAAGACTATATTATATCTTGGGATATGTCAAATCCACCTCAAAACGCATTAAGCGTTCAATTAAGTCTATTAAAATATCATAGCGAGAATAAAAAGCCTAAATTAATGTTTTTTATCTATAATATAGAAAATTGTGTAAGTATTTTAACTAAAGATAAAAATTATAAAGAAGAATACGAGCAGTATAAAGATTATCTTGGAGATTTAAATTATATAAGAGACTTTTTTTTTAGATTTAACTCAATTTTTGTTTTTTTTATGACTGAAGAGACAAAAAAATATTTTATCCGCTATGCCTTTGATTTTTATGACTGGATGAAATCAATTTACATTTTTACCCCAGAAGAAGAAAAACAACAACAAACTCAAATTATTTCACCAATTGATCTTTTTAAAATCGAAGATTTTGAAGCAAAAAAACAAAAATATACAAATATGGAAGAAAAAATAGAATATTTTGAACAATTAAATCGAAGATTAAAAGAAGAGATTGAAATTTCATATAATTTAAAAGAACTTGGGGAGTTGTATTATCAAATTGGTAAGTTAGATTTATCTTTAGCTCGATACAACCAATCATTAGCAATCGATGAAAAACTTGGATATAAAGAAGGAATTGGGGAAAATTATATTAAAATCGGCTGGATTTATGAAGATAGGGGAGATTATAGCAAATCTTTAGAGTTTTATAATAAATCTTTGGAAATATTTGAAGAATTGGACGATAAAAGAGGAATTGCAAGAGTAATATTAAATATAGGTAATATTTATGAAAGTTTGGGAGATTATGACAAAGCGTTAGAGTTTTATAACAAATCTTTAAAAATATCTGAAGAATTGGGATATAAATCTGGAATTGGTAAATCAATTTTTAATATTGGGTTAATTTATCAAGATAAAGGAGATTATGACAAAGCGTTAGAGTTTTATAACAAATCTTTAAAAATATCTGAGGAATTGGGATATAAATCTGGAATTAGTAAAACAATTCATAATATTGGGATTATTTATCAAGATAAAGGAGATTATGACAAAGCGTTAGAGTTTTATAACAAATCTTTAAAAATATCTGAAGAATTGGGAGATAAGTATGGAATTGGTAAATCAATTTTTAATATTGGAATGATTTATCAAATTAAAGGAGATTATGACAAAGCGTTAGAGTTTTATAACAAATCTTTAAAAATATCTGAAGAATTGGGATATAAATCTGGAATTGGTAAATCAATTGGTAATATTGGAATGATTTATCAAGATAAAGGAGATTATGATAAAGCGTTAGAGTTTTATAACAAATCTTTGAAAATAAAAGAGGAATTGGGAGATATTGATGGAATTGCTTCATCTAAAACAAATATTGGATTAATTTATTTAGAGAAAAAAAAATATCACGAAGCCTTTGATTGTTTTATTGAAAGTTATAAGATTTTTAAAAAACTTGGTAGTCGAAAATTACAGATTGTTATAGATAATTTAAATAAATTAAAGAAATTTATCCTCAAAGAACAATTTAATAAAAAATTGATTGAAAATGGGATTGATTTGGAAGAATTAGGTTAAAATATTCTACTCTTTGTGTTCTTTGTGCCTCTATGAGAAATTTAATCTATGAAATCTAACCAATCTGTTTTATAACTATAACAATTCTTTTTGACAAATCTTAAAATTTTGGTTATATTTTTTGTATGAAAAAAGATTTAACAAACATACATAACAATTTTTTTCTACATCTCTTGTCAAATAAACAGAATGCTATTGATTTTTTGCGAATCAGTATTCCAGAAGATGTTTTTAATCAAATAGATTTTGATTATCTTGATTTTGATAAACAAAGTCATGTGTTACCAAACTTAAAATCAAGTATCAAAGATTTGGTAATAAAAACTAAACTAAAGAATAAAAAAGAACTGGATTTTTATCTTTTAGTTGAACATAAATCAAGTGTTGATAACAGCAGACCAAAAGATATATTTATCCAGATATTTAAATATATTTTTAATATAACTTTTGAAGACTATAAAAAAAATAAAGAATTAAGAGTTGTAATACCACTTGTTTTTTATCATGGACAAAAAGAATGGAAAATTCCAACTAATTTTAAAGATATTTTTGATGTGGATAATTCTATCAAGCAAAATCTAATTGATTTTAATTACATATTATTTAACACAAAAGATAATACAAAGATAAATAAAGAAATAATCAATAATATTCACTTGTATTCTGGACTTATAGCCTTAAAGACGATTTTTGAGGAAGAGTATAAATCATTATTAGAAATAATTAGGTTATTCTATTATTTTGATAAATTTAAAACTCTTGAAGAATTAGAAACAATAATTTATTATATTTCTTTAGTAAAAAATATAGATAAAGATAAATTTGAAAATATAACAAAAGAATTATTTGAAGAATTACAAGAGGAGGATTCACCTATGGTAACATTTTTAGATTCTATTAAAATTGAAGGTAAAATTGAAAAACAACAACAAACCTTAATTCGTCTATTGTCAAAAAAATTTGGTAGTATAACAGAGTACGAGAAAGAATTTATTGAACAATGTTCTGATGCTGAGAAACTCGATAATGCTTTAGATGAAATACTTTTTGCCGAAACTAAATTTAATGTTTTAGATTGCTTAAAATGATTAAAAATATTCTAATCTGTTCCAATTGGTGAAAATATGTATTAATTAGTTTTAATCTGAGTTAATTCGTGTTATAGAGTTTAAAATTTTAATTATAAAAATAAAGGTGTAAAATGGAAGTAAACAAATTAATAGAAGAAGACAAAAAACATATATGGCACCCTTGTTCTCAAATGATGGATTATGAAGAATATCCTGCGATTCATATAGAGAAGGGGGAGGGCGTTTGGCTTTATACGAGAAGTGGTGAGAGAGTTCTTGATGCTATATCGAGTTGGTGGGTAAATATTTTTGGGCATGGTAATAAATACATTGCTGATAAAATTTCAGAGCAAGCACATAAACTTGAGCATGTGATTTTTGCAAATTACACACATAGTCCAGCGGTAGAACTCTCTATTAGATTATCAAAATTATTTAACGACAATTTGCCAAAAGTTTTTTTTGCTGATAATGGGTCTTCTGCGATTGAAGTTGCTTTTAAAATGTCTTATCAATATTGGTATAATAAAGGTATTCCACAAAAAAACGAATTTGTTTATATATCTGGTGCTTACCACGGCGAAACTATTGGTGCATTATCTTTGGGGTCTTTGGGTTTATATAAAAAGGTTTTTGAGCCTCTTTTATTAAAGACAAACGAAGTTTTTGGACCAGATTGTTATAGATGTCCATTCTCTTTACAAAGAAATACTTGTAATGCAGAATGTTTTGCAAAAACCGAAAAAGAGTTAGAAAAACTTGCAGATAAAACTGCTGCCATTATTATAGAGCCAATGTTACAATGTGCTGCTGGAATGAAAATGTATTCTCCAATATTCTTAAAAAAACTTAGAGAAACTTCTAAAAAACTTGATATACATCTAATTTGTGATGAAATTGCTTGTGGTTTTGGCAGAACGGGTAAAATAATGGCAACTCATTACGCTGATATTATACCAGATTTTGCTGTTGTGTCAAAAGGACTTACTGGGGGATTTTTGGCATTGTCTGCGGTTTTGACAAGCGACCAAATTTATCAAGCATTCTACGCTCCTTATGAGTCTGGGAAGGCGTTTTTACATTCACATTCTTACACAGGCAATCCCCTTGCTTGTAGTGCGGCTTTGGCGACATTCGAGTTATTTGACCAAACGAATATTATTGAGAAAAACAAAGAAACTGGTAAATATATTTACGAAAAAGTAACACCTTTGTTAGAACATAAAAATGTTGGTGAAATAAGAAATCTTGGGATGGTAACAGCAATTGAACTTGTGAAAGATAAAAACACAAAAGAAGACTTGGATTACAAAAAACGCATTGGTCACAGCATTTATAGAATCGCTGAAAAAAAAGGCGTTTTACTTAGAAATCTTGGCAACACAATATACTTTATGCCACCTCTTATAATTAATAAGGAAGAAATCGATTTTATGACCTCAGTTGCGATTGATAGCATAACTCAAGTTTTGAAAGATTAAAATCTAAAAGAAGTTGCGTTGAAAATGTCGCTTTTATGGTAAGATATACTAAAAAGTTTTTGATTTGTCACAAATTTAAAAAGTTAAATACATTTATTGTATATACTTACACAGATTTAATCTGAATATGTTATGATTTAATCTGTGTTATATTTTCACATCTCACCCCCAATTTTTCCATAAGTTCTTTGATAAGTCTGTCTTTTTCTTCTTCCAATTCGAGTTCTTCTTTAACTTTTGGGTTACTCGCTGCTTTTAGTAGTATTTTGATGATTCTTTTCATAATTTCATCTTTTGGCTCATATTCGTAATTTATAAAGAAATTTCTACTAGTTTTTTCCTTTTGGTCAAATATACTCAATATTTTCTCTATCTTAGTTTTCATTGTGGGATGTAATTTAGGTATTTGGATTATAAAAGAATTATGAGTCAAACATTCAATAAAGTCATATTTTGAGTTAATTATTTCACCTATATAAGCTCATATAGTTGTAAATAGAATCTTTTTTATTATTTTTTTATGCCTATCTATCTCAACTGAGTATTCTAATGATTTTTCTTGAGGTTTTAATGTTAAACTAATGATTTCCTTATCAATAATAGCATTAATTATTTCTTTTGCAATCTCAAGGTCTTCCATCAAATATTTAAAAACAACATCGTAAATATGGTTTGCTTATATACTGAAAAGTTTTATGTTTTTCAATCTAATTACTTTAATATCAAGTAATTATAGGATTTTAATCTGTGGCTTGCAGTCGCTATGTGTGAATCAGTGACAATCTGACTAATCTGTGTTATAGTATAATCAATATTGGGGATTTATTCAAGAATCTTTTTTATGACGAGTTTTATATATAATAAAATTTTAAAAAAAACTATTGACTATCAAAAAAATTTTTATTAATATATGAATATGTGTTCATATATTAATTTGTAGGATAAAATTATGGAAAAAGAAGCAGAGTTTTGTAAATGTAATGTTATTCATAAAGAAGTTATAGAAAAAGTTAAACCTAATATTCCAGAAGAAAAAAAATTGGAAAAACTTGAAACTTTTTTTAAGGTTTTTGGTGATAAAACGAGGCTTAAAATTTTGTTTGCTTTATCTATACAAGAAATGTGCGTTTGTGATATTGCAAATCTATTAGATATGGGACAATCTGCTATTTCTCATCAATTACGATTGTTAAAGCAGACAAATCTTGTAAAATACCGTAAAGAAGGTAAAATTGTTTATTATTCGCTTGATGATTCTCATATTGAAGAACTTTTAACTCAGGGTATTATTCATATAGATGAAAAATTTATTTAATGAGGATTGATTATGAAAAAATATGCTTTAAAAAATCTTGATTGCCCAAATTGTGCTGCAAAATTAGAGGATTCTATAAAAGGGCTTTCTTGCGTTGATTATGTTTCTGTAAATTTTGCAACTCTTTCAATGCACATTGAGACATCTGATATTGAGAAAGTTAAATCAAAAATAAACGATATTGAACCAGATATAAAAGTAGATGAAATAGCAAAAAAAGAAAACAAAAATTATAACCTAAAAAAAGAATTTATTATAATGGGAATATCTTTGATTATTTTTGTAGCTGGTTTACTTGTAGAAAATTTTATAAAAACATTTCCATACAATTTCTTAAAATATGTTATTTTTTTGTTTGTGTATTTTCTTACTGGGTGGAAAGTTTTATATAAAGCATTTACAAATATTACAAAAGGTAAAATTTTTGATGAGAATTTTTTGATGGGCATTGCTACAATTGGTGCTTTATGTATAAATGCTTTTTCTGAAGCTGCTGGAGTTATGTTATTCTATAAAATTGGCGAGTTTTTTCAAGAATTATCGTTAAATAACTCAAGAAAATCAATTTCTTCCTTATTAGAAGTCCGTCCTGATTATGCAAACCTTAAAAATAACGGAGATACGATAAAAGTTTCTCCTTATGAGGTAAAAGTTGATGATCTTATAATTGTAAAACCTGGTGAAAAGATTCCACTTGATGGGGTTATTTTGTCAGGTGAGTCCTTTTTGGATACAAGTTCTCTAACTGGTGAGCATAAACCAAAAAATGTAGGGGTAGGGGACAGAGTTTTTGCTGGAATGATAAATAATAACGGAGTTTTAACTATAAAAGTAACAAAAATATTTACACAATCCTCAATTTCAAAAATTTTGGAACTTGTTGAAGATGCTATCGAACACAAATCCAAAACAGAAAATTTTATATCTATATTTGCAAGGTATTATACTCCCATAGTGGTAATACTTGCGTTATTTATCGCTTTTATACCTCCTTTTTTCTTAAAAGATGCGACTTTTAGTCAATGGATTTATAAAGCATTAGTTTTACTTGTAATTTCTTGTCCTTGCGCATTAGTAATTAGTATTCCACTTGGTTATTTTGGTGGAATAGGTTTTGCTTCAAAAAATGGTATTCTAATCAAAGGATCAAATTACTTGGAGGCTTTATCAAACTTAAAAACAATCGCTTTTGACAAAACTGGTACTCTAACAAAAGGTGTTTTTAAAGTTAGTACTATAATTTCTCAAAATAATTTTAAAAAAGATGAGATTATAGAATATGCAGCAAAAGCAGAGTCACATTCTAACCACCCAATAGCAATTTCTATTGTAGAATACTATGGTAAAAATTTGTCTTCCATATTAATCGAGGAGTATCAAGAGGTTAGGGGTATGGGAATAAAAGCGAAAATAGATGGTAAGAATATAATAGTTGGTAATGATAAATTGTTTCAAAATGAGAATGTTAATTTTTTGGATGTAGCTGAATATGGTACTATTGTTCATATTGCAGTTGATAAAATTTATGCAGGTTACATAATAATTAATGACCAAATAAAAGAAGATTCTTTTATTGCAGTGAAGACTCTTAAAGAAAAAGGTGTTAATGATATAATAATGCTCACTGGTGATAATTTTAGTTCTGCAAAAGATGTTTCTGATAAATTAGGAATTTCAACATTTTATTCTTCACTCTTACCAGAAGAAAAATTGGCGATTTTTGACAAGTTAGAAAAACGAACAAAAAATCACAATATGGCATTTGTCGGGGACGGAGTAAATGATGCCCCTGTTTTAGCAAAAGCAGATATTGGAATTTCGATGGGTTGTATCGGATCAGATGCTGCAATTGAAATCGCTGATGTAGTTATAATGGATGATTCTCTAACAAAAATAGCTACTGCCATAAACATTGCAAAAAAAACCAAAACAATAATTTGGCAGAATATAATTATGGCTTTGGGCATTAAACTCGTTTTTGTGCTACTCGCCTTATTTGGCATAGCCATTATGTGGGAAGCAGTTTTTGCTGATATGGGAGTTTCACTACTTGCACTTTTTAACTCAATGCGTATTTTTAGGATGAAGGGGTAAAACATTTACATTAATTTTAAATTTAATTTAAATTATTGATTAAAACCCAAAATTTTGTTATTATATTAATATGAAAAAGCAAGAAATTTTTAAAGAAATTTGTAAATTATTAAATATTCAAATTGACGACTCATTTTTTTCGTCTGGAAGCAAAGTTACTAAAGATGGTTTTTTTGCTGTTTATAAAAAATTAACAATGGATAAATTTAATTTTCCATATCATTATGAGACAAAACAAGGATTTTTTAGAAGAATTTGTTTGTTTTTAGGTTTAACACCTAAAGACGAATGGTTATCAAGTGGTTCTACAATTAAAACTGAAGGAATCAATGCGGTTCTTGAAAAATTGAAACAAAAAATAAAATTTGAAAGCTTTGATGAATATACTTTGCCATTGACTATTGATAATGATACACAAAAGATTATTAATTCTTATGATATAAAGAATAATCCACATATACATTTTTTAAAATTAAAAGATTTATCAAAAGAACAATTAAAAGAAATTGTAAAACAGAGGATAGAACAATATCCAGCAGAAAAATATGTATTTCTTGGCGAAAATGCAATGAATAAACAAGAAGTAATAATAGAAATTGCTAACGAAACTAAAATAGGTAATGAATTTATAGAAATTCATAAAATTGCTATTGATATGACATTTGAGTCACTTAATTTAAATTAATTCTTGAGGTTCTATGAAAGAAAATAAAAAAAATGAAATTCTTTGTATTGATTCTGATTATGATGAAGAAACAAAATATTCTAAGGATATTAGAAATCAGTATTTATATAAAATTTTAGAAGAAAAAGAATTTATACTCAATAAAATTGATTCAAGTAATCTGAATGATACTGAAAAAATAAGAAATAGACAAATTTCATATATTACAGGCTCTGGGCATGGCAATGAGAGTAATTTTTTTATACAAAAAGATAAAACAATACTTTCTACAGATAAAAATTTAATAGATATAAAAGATAAAGTTATTCATTTGTTTGCTTGTTTAACTGCTATTAATTTGGGAGAAAATTTAGTTAAAAATGGTGCAAAAGCTTTTATTGGTTATTCAAGAGAAATTCCAGTAGTTGGGGAAGAGGCGGGAACTCCCATATTTTGTGATTATCAAATAGACATCGCTTTAAGCGAAGGCAAAAATGTTGAACAAGCATATCAAACTGCTTATGATACTTTTACACAACATATAAAAATTCATAAAGATAAAAAGAATATGAGTTTTGCAGCGGCTTTAACTCGGTTAAGAAATAACCTTTGTTCTCCTGTTACAAATCCAAAATATGGCGATAAAAATGCTAGGATTGGTTAATAATCCATGAATGATAAAAACTTTAACTGTTATAACATTGACTGCATTGAAGGCAGTAAAAAATATTTAAAAGATAACTTTGTTGATTTAATCATCACTGATCCGCCTTATGGAATAGATGGACATCTTCTACATAAACATTACAAGAGGAACGAGGATTTTGTAATTGATGGTTATCAAGAGGTTGGTATTAAAGAATATCCAGAGTTTTCTAAAAAATGGATTAAAGAGGCAGAGCGGGTTTTGCGTCCGGGTGGGAGTATTTATATTGTCTCTGGATATACAAATTTGGTGCACATTCTTAATGCTTTAAGAGAAACTTCATTAGTAGAAAGAAATCATATTATATGGAAATATAATTTTGGTGTTTATACACAAAAAAAATTTGTTTCTTCCCATTATCACATTCTATACTATATAAAACCTCCCGAATCAGAAATAACATTCAATACAAATTGCAGATACAATCAGAGTCAAAAAACAGAAAATGGTAGATCAAAATTATATAATGATATGCAAGATGTTTGGCAAATCAACAAAAAATATAAACCGCAAGAAAAAAAGAATAAAAATGAGCTTCCAGAAGAATTACTTTTAAAAATGATTTTATATAGTAGCAACCCAAACGATGTTGTGTGTGATTTTTTTGGTGGAAGTTTTTCTACAATAAAAGTTGCAATCGGTACTGCTCGATATGGGATAGGGTTTGAATTAAATACAAATTCTTTTACTGAACATCTAAAAGAATTAGAGGAAACTGAAAATGGTTTTTTATTAGAAAATTTAATTAAACCAGAAGGTTTTAACATAAAAAACAAAGGTAAAAAATGGACTAAAGAAGAAATTGAGAGTCTAATTACAAAATACAAACATTTTACAGAAGTAGAAAAATTATCAAAGAAAAAATCAATCGAAAAATTATCTTTAGAATTTGATAGAGGAAATTTCTCAATCAAAAATATTCTTGAAAAATATAACACGGATTTTACACAGATTATCGCTGATTAACACGGATTATGCTGTTTTTTAAACCAGTACAATTTGTGCAATCTATAAAAATCTGTGTAAAATCCGTGTTATAATGTTGCAAAATAAATTCTAAAACATTATAATTAATATAATATTGATATTATTATTTGGAGGATAAAAAAATGACAAAAGTAATTAAAGTAAAAGATTTTGCTGATGAACTTATGAGAAGAATTGAAAAAAACAATAGCATAGACTGTTGTAAAGAAGAAATAAAGAAATTAGCCAATATGAGTAAAAAATATATGGCAGATGTAGATATTGAAGTAAACTGGAAAGAGTAAATTTTTCAAAAATGATGTTTTCAAAAGCGACATTCAAGAATGTCGCTTGTAGATAATGTAATTAATAAAGTTCGTACTTTAAAAGTCTTGCTTCAAGAGGACCATTATGAAGTTGTATTTTAGCTTTTGTTCTAAGTCCGACAAATTTTCCAGCCTCAAGATTAGCAGTAAAAATAGAAGCATTTGAATTTTTGCATTTTTGCTTTAAAAAATCGCCAATTTCTTTATAAAATTGTGTTAAATCTTCATTTTTAGCCAATCTCTCCCCATAAGGAGGATTTGTAATTATAAAAATATCATTATAGTTTTTGTCTTTTTTCCTAAAATCGACATTATCTATTTTTATATTTTTTTGGAAACCAAGTTTTTTTATGACTTGATTTGCTTTATCATAAGTCTGTTTGTCGAGTTCACACCCAAAAAAGTTTGTATTTGTCAATTTAATGCTATTTTTTACATCTTCTTTTACTTTATTAAATATTTCTTCGTCAAAATCAAACCAATTAGTAAAACTAAAATCTCTATCTATATTTGGTGGAATATTATTTGCAATCATATAAGCTTCTATTAAAAATGTCCCTGTTCCACACATAGGGTCAAAAACATCTTTTTTTCTATCCCAATCACTCAGTAGTAAAATCCCCGCAGCCAAATCTTCTTTAATCGGTGCTTCACTTTGTATATTCCTATATCCTCGTTTAAAAAGTGAAATACCGGAGCTATCAAGATAAATAGTTGCATGATTTTCATTTAAATAAACTGTAATACCAATATCTGGATTTTCTTTATCAACAGAAGGTCTTTGACTATCAAAAAACTTTCTAAAAGTATCCAAAATAGAATCTTTTACTCTATGAATAACATATTGAGAATTATTTAAAGTATTTGATTTTCCTTTTACATCAATTCTAATATTTTTTGTTATATCAAAAAGTTTATGCCAATTTATTTTTCTTGTTTGATAGTATAAAATATCATAATCTTTTACATTAAAAGTTTTTAATGGTTTCAAAATATGGAGTGCTGTCCTTAGACAAATATTAGCTTTATACAAATCATAAACAGTACCAAAAAAGCTAACCATAGCAAAATTTGTTTCTAATACTTGCATTCCAAGACTTTTAAGTTCTTCTGCAAGAACATTTTCAAGACCAGATTGACATGTTACAATATAAGTTTCTTTTTCCATAATAGTATTATGCCTCCCCCTCCATAAATAAAAAAGGGGCTACCTAAAACATTAGATAGCCCTGCAAGCTAAGAAATCTATGAAGAAATTAAATTATCTTTTAAAGTTTGAACGACCACCGAATGACTTTCCATCATTTCTTCTCATGTTATTTCTTCCGCCACCACCTCTTGGCTTGTCTTCTTTTGGTTTTGCAAGGTTAACTCTTATGTTTCTACCTTCAATTTCGCCATTATCAAGTTCTTTGATAGCAGCTTCAGCTTCTTCGTTTGAAGACATTTCAACAAAACCAAAACCCTTTGATTTTCCAGTCATTTTGTCTGTTATTATTCTTGTAGAAAGAACAGAACCATAAGGGCTAAAAATTTCTTTGAGAGAATCTTCTGTTAAAGAATATGGGAGATTCCCTACATAGATACTAGTTGACATAAAAACTCCTAAAAAATGATACTTTAAGGAAAAAAATTACTCTAATTGATAAAGAATACTTTTTAAACCTGCCATAAACTTACAACTTTAAATATAAAAAAGCAAGCATTTTTTTATATTTTTTATTTTTTTTATAAATTTAATTCTATTTTTTTATCAAATATTAAACATTTTAAAGAACAGTTTGAAAAATATTGTTTTTTATTATACAGTCAATTGTTCAAATTGTCAATATATACTTAAATGCTTATACCTATGAATTTATTTGTATAAAACAAATTATAAATAATATTAATTCTATTATTTATTAACCTTTTTGAAGCGTTTTTAAGCATATAATCATTAAATTAAAAGTAATATATTTTAATAAATATTTCATAAATAATCTATTTTTTAAAATTTATTTATGTTTAAAAGTGTTATCTTTCAGCGAGTATTGGTTAGTTTATCAGAAATTCTAATTACATATAATTATCCAATTTAATCAATGCCAATATCAGGCAATCTAACCGTTAGTGCAAAAATCTTTGTATATTTTACTATATTATTTATGTCTTAAAGATATTTTGTCGATAACTACCATTGTTAATTGTAAATTTATTATATAGAAATTGGATTTTTTATATACAATAACTATAAAAATATTATTGGTTTTAGGGAATGATAACAAATTATTCAATTATTTTAAGAAAATACTTGACAAAAATTAACTATAAATTTAAAAATATATAAAAAAAATTAGGTATTTAAGTAAAAATTATGGATAGAAACAAATTTATTATTTTATTTTTCATTTTTTCAATTTGCTTTATTTTTTCTGAAGAAGAATTAATAAGCGGAAAAGAACTTCTTCAAAGATTTTCTAATAATTTCAAGGCTAATGTAAAAGATTACGAAGCTGAAATAAAATGGACACTGGATGCTAATTTACAAAAAGGCATTGTTTATTTTAAAAACCCTCAGAAGTTAAGAATAAATTTTACAGAACCTCAAGGACAGGTTATCTGTACAAATGGATATATGCTTTGGGTTTATATTGATTATTTAAATTTAATTTTAAAACAAGAAATTTTAGAAAAAGATAAATCCAAAACTAATGATGGAAAAACTCAGACAATAGTAAACCCTGTATTATTAAATATAGTTGGTTATGATAAGTTTCTTACTGAATATTCTATAGAATATGATGGAGTAAAAACTAAAGTTGATTACAAAGACGGCACAAAGGTATATAAATTTAAATTACTTAGATGGAGATCATCAAAAAGTGGATTTAATGTAATATATTTGACTATACAAGAAGACGGTTTAATTAGAAGAGTAGAGGGAATTACAGCTACTTATAAACGAATTATACTTGAATTGGATAACATTAAATTAAATAACAATGTTAGTGATTTAGTTTTTAATTATGAACCACCAGCTCATGCAAATACTGTTGAAAATTTTATAACAAATCAGGGAGATAATTAATAATATATGGAAGCACTTGGCGAATACTTAAAAGAAGTTAGATTAAAACTTAATGTTTCAATTGATAAAATTGTAGAAGATACTCATATAGTTAAAAAATTCATTGAAGCTATTGAAAATGAACAGTTTTCTATCTTTCCAGGAGAAGCTTACTTAAAAGGTTTTATTAGAACTTATAGTGAATACCTTGGAATCGATCCAGAAGATGTAATCAAAAGATATGAAAAAATAAAAATGGCAGAATCTCCTACACCAATAGAACAGCTTATCCCAAAACCTTCTATTAATTTAAAACCAATATTTATAACAGTTGGAATTGTTTTACTTGGATCATTGATAGTTTTTGGTTTGATAAATCTTGGAATTAGTATTTCTAAGAATGTTACAAACGAAAAAATAGATAAGAAAAAAAATAATAAAGAATTAGTAGAAAATAATAATACAGGAACAACTCAAACTACTCAAGCTATTCAAAATGGCAAAGATAAGAAAATAACAAATATTTATAAAATGACAGAAAAAGAAACAACATACAATTTGAAAAAAGATGAAGCCGTAGAATTTAATATTGGTCAAAATAAATTTACTCTTTTACTCAAAGAATTAACTCCTACTGTTATTTTAGTGGATCAATCAGGGAAAGAGTATTATTTAATAAAAAGTTATCAACAAAAACTTGACTTAAATCACGATTTATCAAATGATGCAGATGTTATTCTTAACTCATGGGATGAAAAAGTTGCAAATATAAAAATAAAGTTATATGAAGGAGATGCTAGTACTACTGTATCAACTGATTCTTCTAATACGGTTTCTACAAATAATACAAGTACTGTATTAAATATACAAGGTGATAATGTTGAGAGTATTATAAAAAAAACAGAAATTGAAGATATTGCTTTTGATATAAATGTACAAAACGAAACTTTCCTTAGATATAAGGCTGATGATAAACAAGATGTTGAGTCTTTTTATAAGGCTGGTAGTATTGTGAATATTAAAGCTTCTAAATCTATTATTATATGGTTATCTAATGCAGGTGCAGTTAATTTTAATTTTAAAAATTATTCTAAAATTTTAAATCCTGGTGAGGTTGGAAAAATAGAAGTTAAACTTGTAAAGTGGGTTCAATCTTCAGGATCAGAATATGAATTACAAATAAGCAATTTAAAGTAAAAATAGATGGAAAAAATATATATTGAGACTCTTGGATGTAGCAAAAATCAAATAGATTCTGAAAAAATTTCTTTTCTCTTACAAGAGAATGGTTATGAGCTTACAGATGAGGCTATCTCTGCTTCTTATATAATTGTTAATACTTGTGGTTTTATTCAAAAAGCAAAAGAAGAAGCAATTGAAGTCATTCTCGAATTTTCTAAATTAAAAAAAGATGGTTGCTGTAAGAAATTAATCGTTGCAGGATGTTTGGCACAAAAATATACAAAAATACTTATTGATGAAATACCTGAAGTTGATTTAGTTTTTGGGATAGGAGACTTATCTCAAATAGTTAATGCAATTAAATCAGAAGAAAAAGTTGTAATACCAGAAATTGGCAAAGATAATTTAATAAAAAGAAATATAATTGGTTTTCCGGGTTCTGCGTATTTGCGAGTTAGCGATGGTTGTTCTAATTTTTGTTCTTATTGTGCAATACCTTTAATAAGAGGAAGCATAAGATCAAGAGAAATTAGAGATATTCTCAAAGAGTTGGAGTTTTTAAAGACAAAAAATTTGAAAGAATTAATCCTAATTGCTCAAGATACCTCTAATTATGGTATTGATATTTATAATGAAAAGCAACTTTATAAATTGATAATCGAAATAGATAAATCAATGGACGAAAATCAATGGCTCAGAGTATTATATATGCACCCAGATCATATTGACGATAAATTGCTTGAATCTTTTGCCATATCAAAACATTTTATTCCTTACTTTGATATTCCATTTCAATCTGGTAGTAATAGAATCTTAGAATTAATGGGTAGAAATGGTAACACAGTAAATTATTTAAAATTAGTAGAAAAAATTAGAAATTTCTTTCCTGATGCAGTTTTTCGTTCTTCTTTTATTGCTGGTTTTCCTTCTGAAAAAGAAGAAGATTTTCAAGATACTTTAAATTTTATTAAAGAGGCAAAAATAGATTGGGCTTCTGGCTTTGTTTATTCTCAAGAAGATGGAACAAAAGCTTGTGATATGAAAGATCAAATTAAAGAAAAAGTAAAAGAAAAAAGGCTTAATAAACTTCTTGATTTTACAGAACAAATTACTAATGAGAGATTAAAAAGATTTATTGGTACAACTCAAAAAATTCTAATCGAAGAAAAAGTTGAAGATGGTTTGTATATTGGTAGATTTTGGGGACAAGCACCAGAAGTAGATGGTCTTACAGTTATTGATATAGAGGAAGCAAAAGAAGGTACTTTCGTAGAAGCAGAAATAAAAAAAATGACTGGAAAAGATTTGTTTGCAGTAGGTTTATGAAAAATAAAAATTTATTAAATGATGTTAAAAATACTATTTTAGATTTATCTTGTGTTATATGTGGCAATAAAGATTTTTCAAAAGAAATTGATTTTATCTGTTCTGACTGCTTCAAATCTTTTGAAAAACTAAATACAGACAATAATATATGTAAAATATGTGGTCATACTTTAGATAGTGGAAATTATTGTCCTTCTTGCAGCCTATTAAAAAATATTTATTATGATTCGTATAAATTTATTCAATATTATACAGGTTTTTTTAAAAATATAATTAGAATGTGGAAAAAAGAAGATAATTTTATGATAAATAAACTTTTTTTTCACTTACTGATAAATAAAAATTTGCTTAGTAAAGAAATACCAATAACAGTAGTTCCAGACACAAAATTTAAAACTATAAAAAGAGGTAGGGCAGGGCTTCATTATTTACTTTTTTTATTAAAAAAGAATGGATTTTATACTTTAGAAAATATCTATAAGAAAAAATTTATTCTTTTTTCTTCTCAAAAAAATAAAAGCCAAGAAAATAGATTTTCTGATATACAAAATCTTTACTTTTTGCCGAAAAAAAATGTAAATAAATTTAAAGGTGAAATAATTTTAATAGATGACATCTACACAACAGGATCAACACTAAATTATGGCTCAAAGCTTCTAAAAGAAGCTGGCTTTTCTAAAGTTCATACCATCACATTTTTTAGAACCATATTTGATAAGAAATAAACGAAATTCAATAAATTAGCGAGTGATAAAATCACCCGCTAATAATCTGCTGAAATGTTCAGCTTAACATAAAAAATTTGTTGCTTTTCCTTGTGGAATTTTATTTTTTCTTTTTTGTAGCTGCTGTACAAAAAGCTTTTGCAACTTCAACTTTCTTTTGTTTAAATACATTCATGTCATTGCCACATTTATGCAAAGAGTCATCCCACAAATCTTGTAATTTATCATAACATTCATCACAAAAATCCATATTCATGAAATGATAAAGATTTGGATCCCATGAAGTTTTGTCTTTTACAACAAAATTTTTACCACAACTATCACATTGAGTAAATACCATTTTATCCTCCATTGTTTTAAATTAACATTAATTAATTATTTAATATATTAAATTATACAAAAAAAAATAATATATTTCAAATTCTATTTACAAAAATATCAATTTTTTACTTATTTTTATTAAATCTTACTATAAATGTAGCACCGTTTTCTTCGTTATCAGTTATAGTTATGGTAGAATTAAAAGATTTTAATATATTTGTTATAATAAAAAGTCCCATTCCCATTCCTTCTTTTTTTTGATAAGTAGAAAAAAAAGGATCAAAGATTTTTTCTTTATTTTTGTCTGGAATTCCACAGCCATTATCAGAAATAACAAATATAATATAATTTTCTTCTTCTTTCGTTTCTATTATAATTTTTTTATTATCTCTTTTTAAAAAATTTAGTGCATTTATAGAATTTTCTAATAAATTTATTATAATCTGTTGTAATTGAATCTCAGAAAATTTTATTTTTTTTATATTTTCAGAAAGTTTTAGTATCAAATTTATGTCGTTATTTGTTAATTTTTCTTTATAATTTGATTCTATTTCTTTTATTGTGCCATTTATGTCAATTTCTTCTATTGCTATATTTTCGGGCGATTTTAGAATTAAACGCATATTTTTTATTATATTATCAATTCTAACAACTCTTTCCGATATTTTTTGAAAATTTTCTATTATTTTTTCATAGGACAATTTTTTGTTCTCTTTATCCCAAAAAATTACACTGTCAGAAAGTATTTTTATTGATTGAAGAGGTTGATTAATTTCGTGAGCAATCGAACTTGTTAATTGACCTAGCGAAATTAATCTTTCACTTCTTAATCTAAATTGCTCATTAGCTAATTTTTCTTCTTCTATTTGCCTTATTTTTATTACATCATTGTGTTTTTTAAATACTATCGATATAGCATTGGAAATAATCTCAAAAAAGTTAATTAGATCGATTCCAAAATATTTAGAAATGCAATTTATAAAAATACTTATGCCAGAAAAATTATTTTCAACAAATATAGGAATACTTATTATTGATTTAACTTTATGTTCTTCAAGAAAAATTTTAATCTCTGAAGGAAAATTATTAAAATTAGTTATTAGACTCAATTTTTCTAATTCTTTTAATTCTTCTTTATTTTTTATGAGTAATTTATTAAAATTATTATTAAATAATTTACTTTTTGCTTCAAAAATATTCTCAAATGATAAATCATGCTCATTAAATTTATATATTAAAACATGATTAATTTTAGATAGAGATGTTAAATAAGAAAGAATATCATTCAACTGTTCATAAGGGTCAAAATAATTATTTATCTTATTGAGAATTTGTTGAATTTCTTTTTCTAATGTTAATTGATTTTTATATCTTTCAATAGACATTTTTAATTTTTTTTCCATTCTATTTCTATATAAAGCTATATGAATTGCAACCTTAATTTCAGGTTCTTTAAAAGGTTTTACTATATATCCAAAAGGTCCAAATTTCTGGATTTCTTTTATATAATGTTCGGTAGAATAAGCAGTAAGGAAAATTATTGGAATATTTAATTCTTTTTCTATAATTTTTGCAGCAGTAATCCCATCATATTCGCCTGGCATATTAATATCCATAAAAATTAAATCAGGATTTAAAGTTGATGCAAGATTAACAGATGTAGGTCCAGATGAAGCTTTCCCAACAACTTTATGTCCCATAATTTTTAATATTTCTTCAAGATACATAAGATTGACAACTTCATCATCAACAATCAATATATTTGGCATTTCTATTCCTTATAACACAGATTAATCAGATTGTCACGGATTCACCCCTCAAGTGAGTGCAAGCCACAGATTAAAATTGTATAATTACTTGATATTAGAGTAATTAAATTTTGTGATTTCTGAAAAACCTAAAACATTTTAATATATTATTAAAAAAAATATTTAAAAAAATTAGAGTTTAATAATAAATTATAGTGATAATTATTAAAAATGTCAATACGATATAAATTCTATCATAAAATAAAAAAAATATTGACAGAGACAGTTAATTAGGATTAAAATAGGAAAAAAAGGAAAATATTATGAATAAAATTGAAATACTTACAGCAACAAAAAATGATTTATCTATAATTTTGGAAATTCAAAAAATATGTTTTGAAGAGTCTGCACTTAGATATAATACACGCGATATACAGCCATTAAAACAAATTTTACAAGAAGTTGAAAAAGAATTTAATGAAGGGATTTTTCTTAAAGCAGTTTGTGATGATAAAATTATAGGTTCTGTTAGATCTTACCAAAAAGAAAATACTTGTTACATTAATAAACTCATCGTTCTCCCCGATTTCCAAAATCAAGGCATCGGCAGAAAACTAATGAATGAAATAGAGAAAAAATTTAGCGTTAAAAGATTTGAATTATTTACAGGCTTTAAAGATGAAAAAAATATCGCTTTCTATCAAAAACTTGGATATGAAATTTTTAATACTAAAGAACTTAGCGAAACAGTGAGTATTGTTTTTATGGAGAAGATTGTATAAAATTACGCCATATTCTTCTAATTAATAATATTTTTAGACTTAATGTAAGATAATAATAGTCTTATATTATTAATGAGGAATAAAAATGCAAAATCTTTCAGAATCCATAAATTCTTTTATAAATTATTGTAAATTTGAAAAGAATCTAACGAATAAAACTTTAAAAGCATAT
>MIAN01000141.1 GCA_001829125.1 Spirochaetes bacterium GWB1_27_13
AATTGATCTTGAGTTAGAAAGAGTTATTTTTTTGAGATATAAATCGGTTTTACAAGAAAAAGATAGTTTATATATAAATTTCTTGGAGAAATTATATAAAAAATATGAAAATATTCCTTTTATATCGAGTGTAGCATATCAAATTGCAACTTATTATTCCGAACTTGGCAATAAGTATGTTCCAGAAAAAAAAGAAGATTTTAAATGGTATAAAAAAAAGGCTTACGATGTTTGCGAAGAAATGATAAAAAAATTTCCTTCTACAGTCGGAGGTATAAACTGTTTATATTTAAAAAATCAAATACTTACAAAAACGTTTAATATTACATCTGATAATGTTAATATTCCACAAAAACCATCATTAGCATTGTTAGAATACAGAAATATAGAGAAACTTTACCTCAGAGTCTTAAAATTTAACCAATCTCAAGAAAAAGAAGATAATGACAGGAATAAAAATTATTCTACTAATAAAATAGTGGATTTTTATCTAAAAATAAAACCAGTACTTGAATGGGAAGTTGATTTGCCGATAGATAGGGACTTTCAAACTCATTCGACTGAAATTAAGATACCTGCATTAGAAAATGGATATTATCTAATACTTGCTAGTCCAAATAAAGATTTTAGATATGAAGAGAATGCAATTGCTTATTCTCAGTTTTGGATTTCTAACATTAGTTATACAGAAAAAAAAGATACAAAAGATGCAATAAATTATACTGTTTTCGATAGAGAAAATGGAAATATTCTCCAAAATGTAAAAGCTGTTTTGTACGAAGAAAAATATAATTATACATTTAGATATTATGAGTACAAAAGGCTCGAAAGTTATACAACAAATAAAGATGGGCAATTTACTGTTCCTTCTAAAAAAGATTCGAGATACTATGTTGTTGAATTTATTGGTGATAATGATAGATTGTTTCTAAGAAGCAATACTTATCAGTATAGAGAATATGATCAAGGATATAGTGTAATATTAAAAACATTCTTTTTTACTGATAGGGCAATTTATAGACCTGGTCAAACTATTTATTTTAAAGGTATAGCAATAGAATCTTCTAATAACGGGAAACAAAATAAGGTTTTAGCAGGTAAAAATGTATCTATATACTTTGATGACACAAATTATCAAAGAATTTCGCAATTAGAGCTAAAAACTAATCAATGGGGTACTTTTTCTGGTACTTTCGTTGCTCCTACTGGTAGATTGAATGGAGCGATGCGTATTTATATAACTGATGGCTCTGGTGCTATTTTTGTTAATGTTGAAGAATACAAACGCCCTAAATTTGAAGTTACATTTGACCCGCCAAAAGAAAGTTTTAAGGTGAATGATAAAGTTGCAGTAAAAGGTTTTGCAAAAGCATATGCTGGATCAAATATTGATGGTGCAGGTGTAAAATATCGAGTTGTTAGAAATACATTTTTCCCATATTGGTATTGGTGGCTTTATGATGCTCCTTCTTCAAATGACACTGAAATTATTAATGGTGATGTAAAAACTAATGAGCAGGGAGAGTTTACAATAAACTTTGATGCAGTGCCAGACCTTTCTATAAACAAAAATAGTTTGCCAGTTTTTAATTATACAGTTTATACTGATGTTACAGATATTAATGGAGAAACTCATAGTAGTCAAATTACTGTTAGGGTTGGCTATGTTGCTTTAGAGGCTAATATTAATATTCCAGATGTAATACAAAAAGAGCAAAAATTTAACTACAAAATTACAAGCCAGAATTTAAATTATCAATTTGAGAAAGCAATTGGTAGTATTGAGATTTATAGGTTAAAAACTCCTCAAAAGACTTATAGATCGCGAAAATGGAAGAAACCAGACAAATTTATAATAAATAAAAACGATTTTGATAAAGATTTTCCTTATGATGTTTATAATGACGAAGCAAATTATTTTAATTGGGAAAAAGAATCAAAAGTTTTTAACTCAAATTTTGATACAGAAAAAAACAAAGAACTTAATATTGACGATCTTTCTAATTGGGGACAAGGAAAATATGTTTTAGAATTAAAAACAAAGGATAAATATGGCACTCCAATAACTGTCATCAAATATTTTACATTGTTTTCTGAAAAAGAAAATAAATTACCAATCCCAGCACTTTTTTGGTCTTCTGCAAAAAAATCTAACTATCAAGTAGGGGAAGTCGCAAAAATAGAAGTTGGTACAACAAGCCAAAATCTAAACCTAATTTATGAAGTTGAAATCGATAAAAAAATAGTTGAAACTAAAAAATTAACACTAAGTAAAGAAAAAAAATTGATAGAGTTTCCAATAAAAGAAGAACACAGAGGTAATTTTTGTATCCATTTTGTAACTGTAAATCAAAATAGATTTTATTCTAATAAAGAAACAATTGTTGTACCATGGTCAAATAAGGACTTAAAGATTGAGTTTCAGACATTTAGGAATAAATTAAAGCCTGGTGAAAAAGAGCAGTGGAAACTTAAAATTTCTGGTGCTAAAGGTGAGAGAGTTGCCTCAGAAATGGTTGCTTCATTATATGATGCTTCGCTAAATGCTTTTGCTAAAAACAATTGGTATTTTAATATTTATCCATATTATTACTCTTATATAAATTGGGATGCATCTCGTTCTTTTGCTACTGCCAATTCACAACTATTAGAAAATAATTGGAATTCGTACACTGGAATGGCATATTTTTACTATGATGCTCTCAACTGGTTTGGTTTTTCATTTAGCTATTATAGGTATCGTGATTATGAAAAATCAAGGTCATACAAAAAAGGTATGAAGATGAGAGAAGAAACATCTGAAGGCGAAATGGATGAGATGGTAATGGAAGAAAAATCAGATGCTAGTATATCTCCAAAAACAGAGTCAGCAAAAGATGGGTTTTCTGATCTAGATAAAAATCTTGGTGGCAAAGATGATAAACCAAAAAACAAAAAAGACACTGAAGAACAAGAAAATCCAGTTCAAGTTAGAACAAATTTTAATGAAACAGCATTCTTTTACCCACATCTTGAGACAAACGCTGAAGGTGAAGTTTTAATTAATTTTACAATACCGGAGTCATTGACCCGTTGGGACTTTTTGGGATTTGCACATACAAAAGATTTGGAATATGGTCTTATCCGAGAATCAATTGTTACACAAAAAGAATTAATGTTATTACCAAATGTACCACGATTCTTTAGAGAAGGTGACAAAATATTCTTCTCAACAAAAATTTCAAACCTTGCAGACTCAGATTTGGCAGGTGATGTAAGTTTACAATTATTTGATAGTTTTACAGGTGCTCCAATTGATGACAAACTCGGCAATACTAATAACTCTAAAAAGTTTAGTTCAAAAAAAGGACAAAGTACACAGGTAGAATGGGGCTTATCGATACCTTTGGGTTTGCAAGGAATTACTTATAGATTAATTGCAAAATCTGGCAGTTTTTCTGACGGTGAGGAAGCGATAGTTCCTGTATTAACAAATAGAATGCTTGTTACAGAGAGTATTCCTCTGTCAGTGCGAAAAAAGGGTACAAAAAATTTTACATTCACAAAACTTTTGGAGTCTGGTAAGAGTGATACACTTAGACACGAAAAATTTACATTCGAGTTTACACCAAATCCAGTTTGGTATGCTTTGCAATCTCTTCCTTATATAATGGAATATCCGTATGAATGTAATGAGCAAACTTTTGCAAGATTTTACGCTAATAGTATAGCATTCCAAATTGTAAACTCAAATCCAAAGATAAAAAAAGTCTATGAGGCGTGGAAAAACAATCCAGAAAGTCTCATGTCAAACCTCGAAAAAAACCAAGAGTTAAAATCTCTACTCCTTGAAGAAACTCCATGGGTTTTGGATGCAAAAGATGAGAGTGCGAGCAAAAAACGAATTGGTTTATTATTTGAAACAGAAAAAATTGAAAAAGAACTAAAAAAAGCATTGAAAAAACTCGTTGAAGCACAAGTTATAAATGGAGGTTTCCCATGGTTTAGTGGGCTTCCAGATGATAGGTATATAACCCAACATATTGCGTGTGGTCTTGGAAGGCTTTTAAAATTGGATATTGATTCTGTAAAAAATAATCCACAAATAACATCGATGACTCAACGGGCTATAAATTATTTGGATGATAGGGCAAGAGAGGATTATGAATGGTTAGTTAAAAATAAAATTGATTTAAATAAAGACAATATTGGTTTTCTTGATATTCATTACCTTTACACACGAAGTTTTTTTATGGATGTACCAGTGAATGCTTTTAACAAAAAAGCGTTTGATTATTGGAGAACTCAAGCACAAAAATACTGGCTTAATAAGAGTATTTATATGCAAGGACTCATCGCATTATCTTTATATAGAATGAATGACGAAAATAGGGCAAAAGAAATCGTTGCTTCTCTAAAAGAAAATTCTATCGAAAACGAGGAAATGGGAATCTATTGGAAAAATAATATCGCTGGTTACTACTGGTATCAAGCACCTGTTGAGACTCAATCACTTTTAATAGAAGTATTTACAGAAATCGCAAAGGATACACAACTCGTTGATGCTATGAAAGTATGGCTTTTAAAACAAAAACAAGTACAAAACTGGAAGACTACTAAAGCAACAACTGATGCTTGTTACGCACTACTTTTACGAGGGACAAATTTAATTGATACTCAAAATCAAGTAGAAATTAAAATTGGTAACGAAATTTTCGATACAACAAACTTAAAAAACATAAAACAGGAAGAAGGGACTGGATATTTCAAAATAAAGTGGGATAGTGACAAAATTAAACCTGAAATGGGAAATATTTCTGTTACTAAAAAAGAAGATGGGCTTTCTTTTGGTGCTGTTTATTGGCAATATTTTGAGAATCTTGACAAAATTACTGGTGCAGAAACTCAATTAAAATTGCAAAGAAAACTATTTTTACAAAAAAATTCCGCTAAAGGACTTGTAATTGAGCCAATAACTGACAAAACTGAGTTAAAATTGGGTGATATGATTATAGTTAGAATAGAGATTACCACAGATAGAAATATGGAATACATTCATTTAAAGGATGCTCGTGCTTCTGCACTTGAGCCAATAAATGTACTTTCTACCCATAAATATCAAGATGGTTTATGGTACTATGAGTCAACAAAAGATGCTTCAACAAACTTTTTTATCTCATACTTACCAAAAGGCACATATATTTTTGAGTACCCATTGAGAGTTTCGCAAAAAGGAAATTTTTCAAATGGCATTACAACAATACAATGTATGTATGCTCCAGAGTTTAGCTCGCATTCTGAAGGTGTTAGAATAGAGGTTAAATAAAAAAATTGTTGAAAAAAAGACTTGTCAGTTTTTAAAACTGGTAGGTCTTTTTTTTTTCAAATCAAATAAGAAGCAATAAAAGTTAGCAAATTAAATAGAGAGAAAAAAATATTAATAATTTGACTTTTTTGAGAATGTTTAATATAATTTGAGAAACAAAACTATTTAATCTAAGGAGTTTGTTTATGGCGAAACAGAAACAGACAAAAAATAAATTTTTGGAACAGTATTATGTTAATTTAAAATCTGATTATTCTGAAATTGATTCAAATAGAGCGGCTACATACAAGGATGCAAAGGATAAAATTGATAGTTTATTTAACGAAGATATGAGTTGGAAAAATGCTTATGAAATAGCAAGACTATTTGTTTTATTGTATAATGATAATAAAGTTGATATTGAAATTAAGAGGCTTTTAGTTGATATAAAAGTTGATTTAGGTGATGACATTTATCAATTTTATAGCCAAGAAATACAGACGAATGATATAAATTTAGACTACAAAAGAGAATTGCTTGCTAAAATGATTGAAGATTGTCAATGGGGAGACACTAAAAAATATACAAATATTGAGTTAAATAGTAATATAAGCCTAAAATACAGCATTATTTATATTGTATCTTTTATATGTTTTAGCCTTACATTCTTCATTTTTTACTTTTTATTTATAAATTCTACCAAAGATAGTAATTTTTTAAAATCTATAGTATTTTTTGATAAAGTTGTTATTGCAATTGTGTCAGGCATCTTAGGGGCGTCATTTAGTTTACTAATCAAATCAAGGACTACTGATCTAAAATATAACGAATTGTTATTATTTGAAAATCCTTTTTATATTATTTCGAGAATATTAATTGGTTCGTGTGCTGCATTATTAATGTTTTTCTTTTTTTATTCAGGATTATTAAGAGGTGCATTATTCCCAGCTTTTCAAACTAATATTTTAATAAATACATCTGATGTTTCAGTAGATGTTATTAAATCTACCAATATAGATATAAGTCAAATAGCATTATTAATTATTTGGTGTTTCTTAGCAGGATTTTCTGAAAGCTTAATACCTAATTTGTTAATGAAAACCGAAAAACAAGTTGAAGATCAAGTTGGTAAAAATACACAAGGTACACCTAACCAATAAGGCAGTTCAAAAACTATGAAACAAGTAATAGACCCATTCATCTATTACTTGATTTTTAAAAAATCCATTTACCATTTAGAGTTAGTTTTGTATAAATTGAAATTTGGGTTATCAATTATCATAAAGCAATCTATAAGCAGCAGATGCACCAGATGGAATTTCTTTTATTTTTTCAAACTTAAGTTCGGTATATTCACTTGCTTTTTCTTTTACTGACTCTGTGACAAGTATTTCGTTTGCATCAGCAATATCTTCACCGAGTTTACTTGAGGCATTTACTTCTGAGCCAAATACATCGTGATCGCCTATTCTTAAAACTTTACCAAAACCAAGCCCAACACAAAGTAAAACTTTGTCAGTAGCAGATTTATCAATATTGTAATTTTTTAGTATTTTTTGCATAGATATAGAACATTCTATTGCTTTTTTCACATTTCTAAAAATTACCATCATGCTATCGCCTTCCATTTTTAGTAAAATTCCATCATTTTCTTCAATACAAGGCACTAGAAGTCTTTCTGATTCATAAATTACTTGTAAAAAATGAATTATTCCAAATTCTGCAACACCTCTTGAAAAACCAGACAAATCTGTAAACATAATAGCCCATTCTTCACCAAACAAATCCCAGATTCTTGCATCAATTTTTGCTTTATCAACACCAGGTTTTAATCTTTCTTCGATTAGTTTTTCAAGCCTATCCTCTGATGCACTTGATTTTATTTTTAAAATATAAGACATAAATTTCCTCCAATAATTTTATTAATTTTTAAACTATCTACATTCTTCTAATTAAACAAACGAAAGTTTATAGCACCAAAAACACTCCATGCAGGTCTAAATTCTTGCAGAGGAATAGATTGTCCACCGCTATGTCCTAAAGCTCCACCAAGAGTAAATTCAACTACACCATTACCATAAGCTAAAAATAAATCAACAGTTAGCTCTAATGCCACATCAAAAAATATATCTGAATATATGACATTTTTTTTATTAAACACAGCAGCAAACTCTGTATAAGCTTTTATAAAAAACTCTTTAAATCCCAGAGTTGCAAAATGCCAGTAGTGACTTCTTTTATAAACAGTAATATCAAAACCCGCTTTATTATAAAAAAATGTAAAACTTGTACTCGAATGTGTTATCTGTATTGGGAATGCTTTCATATCGATAGAGGCTCCATTTCCACCACTACCAATAAGTCCATTTTGTAAACTAAATACAGTGCTACTAAGAGTAAAAGTATTTTGTTGTAGAAAGTCAATTCCACCATCAAAATACATAAATAAAAATACATTTTTAAAAGGAATTCTACCCTCAAGAGAGCCTCTTAATACATAACTATTTTCATTATCAGCAATTCCTTTTATTGACTGTCTAGCTGATATATCAAATCTAAATCCTCTGTCCCATCTCGACGCATTTGGTCGAGAAATATTATAATAATATCCAAAATTTTCTGAAAAGTTTATAAAGTTTTTGGGTCTATCGAGTTTAAAATCATATTCGTAAAAAACATGTGAAGTGGCAAGGCTAAAATAAATATTACCGTAATTTAATAAAGGAACATCAAAATAATACTGTATAAAATTTGAAAAATAAATAGGAAACCTATTTTTATACTTTCTGCTTTCATAAAATTGTAAACCAACTATATTTTTTGAACCTGCCATTCCATTATTCCACTGATAAGTTAAAAAACCTGCTGGTAATTTAAAATTTAGCGAAAGCGAATTATTTGGATACCACCGCAAATAATCAAGAGTAATACTTGCAGTATAAGAAAATCGTGAAGTCGGTATCTCATTATATATAAAAAATTGCGGTGCGATAAATGGTATAGGAAAATAAGAATTGCCAATTGGGATATAAATTGAAGAATTTGAAAGTAAAGCAGGAATAATACCCCAACAAGTAGGATAAAGAACTCTACCTATATTAAAATCTTTTATTTTAAAGTTATCTATTAAAATTTGTTTTTCTAATTTTACTTGTGATACTTGAGGTAAACCAATTATTTTTTTGTCATTATTTGTAACAAAAAGTTCTTCGCCATCTACCGTCTGATTTACATAATAAATTTTTTCATCGATTACCATAGCACTATTTATATTACCAAAAGAAGAAAGTATTCTAAAATTTTCCTTTGTATCTTGGATGTATTCAAAAAGAGAATCTGTCGAATTATCTGTTCCTATATATGAAAATTTATTCTCATCTATAAACTGTGGCAATTCACCTTCAATGTCTTCAAATTGAGTTATTTTTTCAGTATTAAGATCAAGTTGATAAATTTTAAAAACTCCATCTTTTGTTTTTGCAGAAAATAAAACCTTTGTCCCTTCGTTGTTTATTGATGGTTTTTGAATAAATGTTATTTCTTGTGGAATATTTATTAATTTTTTTGTGATTTTATTAGTATTAAAATTTGCTCTAAATAATTTTGGTCTAACTATATCATTGGAAACTAAAATCCCTGCATTTTTATTTTTTGCAAAACAAGCGTATTGGATTCTTTCTTTTTTTGTAAGCCTTGTTTCTATGAATGTTTTTAGATTGAAACTATACAAATCGTAATAAGTAAAATCATCTGGATATTTGGTAAGTTTTGTGAAAACAATATAATCTTTTTGGTTTGTTTTTGACACATTTCCAAAATAACCAATTTCTAATAGTTTAACTTTGTTATTTTTATCTAATTTAAATAAACCTACTTCTTTTTTATAACTTTCTGCTGTTAAAACAAAAAAATCTTCTATTTTATCAAAAGAACTTACTCTTCCTTGTAAATTTGTTAGTTTTTGGTATTCATAATTATCTTCTTGGTAAGATAATGCCTCTTTTTCTTCATACAAAATCCATTCATTCCAAAGATCATTAAGTGACTTACCATAAATATTTTTAAAATTCATTACAAACATTAAAACAAATGCCCAAATATCATTTGATATTCCAATATAGATAGAATCAAATTTTTCTTTTCCATAAGTATTATAAAGGTAATTTAAAAAGTTTCCACCATAAAAATAAGCGGCGTTTCCATAAGGATAATCAACAATAGGATAGATTAATTTATCAAAAGAGGGTATTTTCTTGTTTTTTGCAGCATTTCTAAGTAAAGACTTGTTATAATTAGTTACTAATCTTCCATTTTGAGAATATTTTGACTCTGCTACCATAGCCACACCCTCAATGTACCAAGGAAAGTTTACAGCAACTGGCATATATAGTTTTCCGTATAATATTCTCCAAAACAAAGCACCACCCCTAACCTGTTCGAGGTGTAGAATATGAGCGTATTCGTGCAAGATTAAAGAATATAGAGGGTTTGTAAAATTTTTTAAAGTATAAGCAAGTTCTGTTTTTGAAAGGTACAAAAGAATTGTATTTCGTAAAAAAGGTATTCCCATCCCATTTGGAGAATCAGAGTTATCTGTTAAAATTATATAGGTTTTTTCTTTTGGTTTCCAATTTAACAAAGGACTTAGTTTTGTGTGTATCTCCTCAGCGAAACTTGCAACGATTAGAGCAGTCCCACTGTATTTTTCTGGAAAAACAATTATAAAATTGTCAGTTTTAATCTCTTTCATCTTTCCTTGATATGGAACATAAGTAAAAAAATCAAAACTAACTAATTTTAAAGAAACAAATAAAAACAATAACAAACATATTTCTTTTTGCATTTTGCTACCTATTTAAAATAATAAATTATTTATTTTGAATAAATAATAATTTAAATTTTAAAATTTGTCAAAAAATATGAATACAAAAAAGATACTATAAAATTTACCCCTATTTAAAACCTTGTTTTTTTAGAATCTTATCAATTAAACCAGATTTTTTTATTTCTGCTAATCCTTTGTTAAAATCTTTTAATTTTTGTTGATAATCTTTAGATTTTTTTGAAAAAACAATGTATAGGTCTTTAACTTCTAAAGGTGGTTCGAGAAACTCAAGTTCATCATAATAATTTGGAAATTTTGTTTTAATTAAATATTCTCCAACAAATTTGTCTATTACTATTAAATTTATTCTACCAAAATATAATTTTTTTATATTTGTTTCGTCATCTACAACATCTTCTTTTTGAAGGTAAGTTGCATTATCAAACTCAACTGTATTTATATAACCTCTAACAACGCCTATTTTATAGTCTTTTAAGTCTTTAAGGGAGCTAAACTTAATTTTAAAATCTTTTCTTTTGTAAAAACCAAGTGGACCACCAGGGAAAGGATCAGAAAAAACAAAGTCTTTTTTTCTTTCTTCTCCGTAATATTCTGGGAATAATCCGTCATAATCGCCATCTGTCGCCTCTTTTACTGCTCGTTCCCATGGTTTAAAGTCAATTTTTAATTCATAACCTGCTTTTTTGAATGCTTCGTAAGCAATTTCTGCGACATATCCATAGTTTGCTAATTGTGGACTACTATCTTTCGCAGTAGAGCTAATATATGGGGGCCAATCCAATGTTACAAGATACACGATTTTATTTTGTGAAAAAACAAAAAAAGAGATAACAATAAAGGCTAAAATTAAATTAATCTTTTTCATATTATCCTCCATTATAAATTTCTTCTAAATTAATAATAGTATAAAACTGCTAAAAAAGGTAAAATTTCCAAAAAGATTAATTGTTTTTTAACTATTATTATATCTTATGATAATATAGTAAAAATTAATAAAGACATCATTCGCCAGGATAATGAATATTATCTTTCTCCCTCAATCCGTTGCCACCATTTTTTACACCTTGGTTAATATAGACAAGTTGATAAAATTTGTTAGTACTATAATAATCAGTCAAATTTAGTCCAATAACATCTATTTCATATTTATAATTAGTCTTAAATGAGGCACTAATAGTTTCATTATAAAAAACATCTCCTAATACATCGTTATAATAAGATGCAATATAGACATGACTATTTCCATCAGCACTAACACTACAACTAAATGGGTTATAAAACCAATAATCATAAGTTCCACCAGCAGACACATAAGCTTTATAACTACCAATACTTATATTAATAGATGAACTACTGGAATTTCTTATACTAATAAGACCAGTATTTTCATTAATAGCACAACTTAATAAAGATAAAACCAAAAGTAAAACAATAATTTTTTTCATAAAAACTCCATTCATTTTGCAGGAAAATCAACTTCTGTAATATCACTATTGCCAGAATCTGGTTTATACCCAGCGTTTGCAGTAAAAGTATATTTATCATTTATTTTTTGTATGTCCAAATTATACTGATAGTTTGTTATAAAATGACATTCTGCATTATCTTTATAAAATGATATAAAATTGTTATTTTCTATATCAACATACCCATAACTAGCCCTAATTACATCAACACCATCTGCTTTAATTTTTCCTATCAAACTCCCACCATACCAATAATCATATTTAGCACCCCTATCTAAAGAATAAGTTAGGACTGTATCACCTATCTTTATGTTCTCAATTTTTCTGTCTGATAAATTGGTGATTACAATTAAACCAGTAGTACCATTTACTACACAAGTTGTAGTTGAAACAATTATTATTAATAATACTAATTTTTTTGCAATAATCTCTATTATAAATCTAATTTTATTTTTTGTTAGCATTTTTGTTTCCTTATGAAATTAAAGATAAAATATTTATTACTTTATTTTTTAAGTCTGGTAATTTATTTTTTATTATCTGCCAAATTTCTTCTGGGTCAACTCCAAAATAATCATGAGCTACAATATTTCTTAATCCCTTTATCTTAATCCATTCAATATCAGAATAACTATCAAGAAATTCTTTCTCTATTCTTCCAACAGATTCTCCAATATTAACGATATTCATTAAAACAGCATCAAAGTGAAGTTTATTATTATATAAATCTTCATGATTGACAAAATTTTTTGTAAATATTTCTATTTTTTCAATTGATTCAATCATATCTAATAAATTCTCTTTATTTTTATTCAATATAAATTACCTCCTTTAATATTTCAGATTTTACTCGTTCTTTTAAATATTTAAGTCTTGCTATATCAATTTCTCTATCAAATTGTTTTTTTAAAATCTCAGATAATTGCATTTTTTTATCATAAATATCTTCAATATTATTTTGAAATTCTACTATTATATCAATATCACTATCATTTTTTTGTTTATCACAAGCAAATGACCCAAAAAGCCCTATCTGTTTTATGCCAAATTCTTTAAAAATATATTCTCTATTTGAAGAAATATAATCTATAATATTATTTTTTGTTAGCATTTTTAATCCCTTATAATCATTTTTTAACTCTTTTTACAAATTTATCCCTATAATACTTCATTTCAATCAATAATGATAAATATTCAAGTTTTTCTTTGGTAGACATCTTTTCAATAGGTTTTTCAAGATGACCATCAAACATAGGGTCAATTAAAGTTGGTTTGTTATTTTCCTTCATTTATTAATTTCTCCAATTGCTTTAAAACTCCTCTGTCCCGTCTGGGAGATATTTTTTTATGAGCCAGTCGTAGCCACTATTAATACTTATTAAATTACTCCCATAGCCAGCAATCCAAATGTTGCCATCTTTGTCGATTTTTATTGAATTCCAATTATAAGTGATACCACTACTTTTATTATAATTTAAATCTTCTTTACCGTTGCTATCAAATTTCTTTATTAACCAATCTTTATAAATTGAATTAGTATTGCTAGTAACATCTCTATAACCTAGTACATATATTATTACTATTATCTACTGTTATTGAAGTCAGGCTATCACCATATATATTATTAATTTTTTTATCCCAATTCAAATCTTCTTTGCCGTTTGAATCAAACTTTTTAATCCACCAATCATAACTACTTGAACTACTAACAAGATTATAGCCAAAACCAACAACATATACATTATTATTAGTATCTATTGCTATTGAAGTCGCTTCATCCCAACCATTATTACCATCGAATCTCTTATCCCAAATTTCATTCCCATTACTATCAAACTTTTTAATCCACCAATCATTATTACTTGAACTACTAACAAGATTATAACCATAACCAGTAACATATACATTATTATTAGTATCTATTGCTATTGAAGTCGTTTTATCCCAACCATTATTACCATCGAATCTCCTATCCCAAATTTCATTCCCATTACTATCAAACTTCTTTATCCACCAATCATAACTACTTGAACTACTAATAAGCGTTGAACCATAACCCGCTACATATATATTATTATTACTGTCTATTACTATTGAATCCCAACCATTATTACCATCGAAACCCTTATCCCAAATTTCATTCCCATTACTATCAAACTTCTTTATCCACCAATACTTATAATTTGAACAATAACCGCCAACATATACATTATTATTACTATCTATTGCTATTGCATTTACCTCATCATTATCATAATTATTATTTCCATCAAACTTTTTGTTCCAATTTAAATCTTCTTTGCCATTTGAATCAAATTTTTTAATCCACCAATCATGTTTTGTTGTATCATAAATAAGATTAGAACCATAACCAACAATATACACATTATTATTATTATCTATTGCTATTGCTTTTGCTTCATCATCTTGAGGATACCCTTTCGAATTTCCATTAAAAACAAGTCTAAAGTTAAAGGTTACTTTTACATTAAAATTAAAATCTTTATTTTTCAAATCATCATTAGGTATAATTATATTTATATTCTTTTCTCCCTTGCTAAAATATGACAATTTTAATTTAAATTCGGATGATTGGTTATTCTTTATTACTCTATCTGGATTTTCTAATATTTCAAATTCATTGTTAATATCATTATTTATTTGAATCAAAGGTCTTCCTATAAGGTTAAGATAACCATTGCCAGTATTATTCAAATAAAAAGTAAATTCTTGTGGTAGCTGATAATTATAAAAATCACGAAGAGTAATTATTTGATTTTTTGATATTAGTGTCAAGTCATATCTTCCAGAAATTATAGGAGAATAAAATTTATTAGAATTAGTTGAACACATTATCGAATAAGTTCCATTTAAAAAGTTAGTATTTTTACAAACTCTTATGGAAACTAGTTTTTTATCTGATGTAACATCTATATTTTTACCATAATATGATGGTAACTCATCCACAAAATAACTAGTTGTATCATTTTTATAAGCAGAAACTTTTACATCTAAACTCTTTGTATTTGACCCATTGTTTTTACTGTCAGAATATATATAATAATTTGTATCTTTACTTCCTATAAAATAATACCACTTTTCAGTCTCATTCACATCCATAGATTCGTCTTGCCATTTATCTATTGTTAATAATTTTGCCGAAGTTGGAAATTTTGGTTTCGTTCCCACACCCACCAAATTTATAAACCCATCTGTTGAGAAGATATTAGTAGTTGGTGTGCCAGCATTATTTAGATTAATATTCCCCTTAATCTCCCCTTCACCCGTTGGTTTAAAAACCACTGTAAAACTAAAATTTTCGTCTGGATTTACTATTTTACTTTGAAATATAAATGTAAAATCAGCCGAGCCAGTGTATTTAAAATTAGTTTCGTTTATATCAAAACTTCCTTCGCCAGCATTATAAAGGTATATATCAAATTTTACTTCTTCACCTATATAAACATTACCTAAATTATATGTGTAAGAAGTGTTTTTAAAAGAGTCATCCTCAGCTCTAAGATAAATTTTTGAACTCGTGATAAATGATTGATTACAGCTAAAAATTACTACTAATAATGATAAAACTAATAACACCAATCGAAATCTCATATTTTACCTTTTTTTCCCAATCTAAAAACTATTTAGGAATTTATTGTAATTTTTATACTCAAAAGGCTTATTTTGTATTATTTTATTTGAATATATATCTCTTTGGATTAAATTTGGACTAAAGGATGAATTTTCTATATAATATAATGCTTGTTTTAGACAATCATCGCTTTCATCACCAAAACTAATCTTAACATCATCAGCTGCTTCTTTATCAACTGGGATTCCATCAAAAAAATCGCCTTCATCATTTGCATTGTATCCTCTAAAAGTAATTGGAAAAAACAAATAATCTTTGTATAATTGTCCTGCCATTCCAACTGGTTTACCGTGGGTCTTGCCACCAATTAATTTTACACTCATAAATGGTTTTAATCCGTTTATTAACGCTTCTGAGGCAGAGGCAGATTGGTTTGTTGTAATAAAGAATATTCTTTTTAAATTTATTGAATTTGTTTCTTTTTTTAAGAAAATATTTATTGTATTTTGTAATCTTCTATCATTAGATACCATTTTTTCAAATATTTTACCATAAAAATTGTATCCAGCCAAAAGATTTGCAAATTTACTGCAAACATCAACAGAACCACCGCCGTTATATCTTAAATCAATAATTATTTCATTTACACCGTTATCTTTAAAATAACCAAATGTATCAATTAGTTCTGTTTCCGAAAAATCAGTAAATTGATAGTAAACTAAGTAACCTATCCTTTTATCCCCTTTATAATATATATTTTTGTATAAAACTATATTTTGGGTAACAGTCCCTTTACTTAATGAGATATTTTTTTGATTGTTAGTAATATCTAAAATTACAAACGATATAGAGTCACCCTTATCCATCTCATCGTAAACAAGATTTTTTTCATCATCTGTTGGATTTTCTGGGATAGTATAATTGTTTATTTTTATAATTTTTTGTCCTCTTCGCAAGCCTCCATTATACGCAGGAGAATTATCAAAAACAAAATTAACTCTTAAAACATCTTTATTATTCTCATTACTCCAAATAAAACCATAACCATAACCAAAATATTGATTTTCGGATAAATTAGTCGATTTTGTATCAATTTTTACTATATAACTCCATTTATCTATTTTTTTATACATTAACGCATCAATTAAAGCCTCTGGAGTAGAATAATTATTATAATTAAGAGAAGGTATCTTATCATACCAAAGATAATTATCCTTCATCGTAAAATAAATAAATTCATTTAAAGAAAGATTTGTTTTTTCTTTTGGAATATTATCACAACTTGATAAAGTAATTGATATGATTAAAAATACGATTAATTTTTTCATAATTGCCTCATTATTTATATACTAAAAATTTATAATATTGTTAAAATATTTATGTTAATTAAAACCCTCTTAAAAGTCGATATTTTCAACGCCATTCCATGTTGAAGATGCTCCTACCTCAATTAAATAAATAGTTTTTTGGAAATAAAAATTTGCAGTTTTATCATAAGGGTTTTCATCGTAAATATTTTTAAATAGAATACTTGCTTCAGTAAAATTTTTATCATAATATAATTTTATTCCCATTTCTAAATCAAACTTACATCTTTCTTTTATTTTAATAATTTCTTCGGTATCAGAATCAAATATTTCATAAATTGGTATAATTTCTTTTTTACCCTTAACTTTCACTTTTCCCAAAAACCTATAATGATATTTTGTTTTATCTTCGATTTTTGAAAGAGTTATTTCACTTATAATAATAGAACAACCATAAAACTTTGTCAAGCCTTCGAGTCTATAACTAAGATTAACTGCATCAGAAATTACCGTACCTTCCATTCTTTCTTGCTCGCCAATGATTCCAAGCATAAGATTTCCTGTGTGAATTCCTGTACCAGCAGTAATAGGTTTATAGCCGTTTTTTTCTCTTTGCACATTATAAACTCTTATTTTATTTTGCATTTCTATTGCTGCATTTATTGCATCTTCTGCTTTGTCTGGGAATAAAGCCATTATTCCATCACCTATATATTTATCTATAAAACCGTTATTTTTTCTTACTAAAGGACCAACACGCCCCATATAGGCATTTATAAATCTAAAATTTTCTGTTATAGTCATGGTTTCTGATAATGCAGTAAAAGAACGAATATCAGAAAATAAAATACTCATTTCTTTCTCACTATGGTCTCCAAGTGCTACATTAATAAGACTTTTATGTCCAAGATAATTCAAAAACTTAGACGGCACAAAATTACTATAAACTTCATTTAGTCTTTTTAAATCATTAGAAAGAGATTCTATCTTATTGAAAGCATTTGCATAATTGATAGAAAGAACAAATGATTGTAAAGCTATAAATATAAATAAACCAAACGAAACAAGATAAGTTGTTTGAATAATTTGATTACTATAAAGAATATCATTTATCGCAGTACTAAAAAATATCAAAAATCCTACTAAAAAAAGTAAAGAACCTGTATATTTTTTTATAAATCCAATAATTACAACAAATAATATGTAAAATCCAAGAAATATACAAAAAATTTGATAAAACATAAGAGTTTGTGAAAAAATATTAACAGGTGTAACCAAAACTATAAAACTACAAATTGCTGAAATTATTAAAACAGAGTTTAATATTGTTTTCTTTATTATTTTTTGAAATAAACTATTAAAAAATAGTGTAAAAGCAATAATAAATAGGTAAAATGATAAATATTCAATCTTTATTGATAACCAATAAGGTATAAATGAAAAATTTGTAAATAGCAATTTCTCGTTTGTAGAAATTGTTCTTATTGCAATACCAATGCAAAACATAGAAAAATATAATGATGTTTTGTCTTTTTTTCTATTTATATAAAGCACAAAATGATACAGTCCCATTAAAAATATGCTTCCAAAAAGAATTAAATCAAAAGACATCTTTCGTTCTTTAAGTTTTAAGATAGAATTTGGATTACCAAAGTTTATATTATACCAAAATCCACCATTTCTGTCATAAAAATTAGAAATTTGTAATACTAATTCTATTTTTTGTTCTTTTACATTAAATATTAGAGTTTTAGGAATTGTTTGTGGTATCATTTCACTTTTATTTTTACCAACTTTTCCATTATATGAAATTAATTCTCCATTAATCCAGAGCTTATATGCAGTTCCCATTTCCATTATTTTTAAAGCATAAATTGTTTGAGTTTGTTGTGGAGATAGTAGAATGGTTAGTCTAAAAGTTGCAAAGCCATAACTACCAAGATTTTTATTATTAATTTTATAATTATTCCACATATTAGGAGCATTAAAATAAAGCGGTATGTTTTGAGATTCTTTTTTAAAGTCTTCTGGGTTTAATAATTGTTGCCAGTAAAATTCCCAGTCGCCATTTAAATTTACAGAAATATTTTTCTCAAAATCCAAATTTGTCAAATCAATAATTCCACTTTTGGCTTTTATTTGACTAAAAATACTAAATGAGGTTAAAAAAATAAAAAATAAAACAAAAAAACATTTTATTTTCAAGTTAGCCCTTTATAAATAATAGATAAATTTTTAAGAGTTATAAGCCAAAATTATACTTTTATGGAAACAAGGAGTAGTTCTAGTTACAAATTCCTATTTTTAATCAATCTAACTAGGAAAATCTTTGTGAAAGCTTTATCTTTTTTATGAAAACTGGGGATAACTAAGAGTTGTTACCCCTTGTTTCCATAGAAAATTCAAATAAATCATTAATTATTCTAGCTCTAAATCCTTTTGATCTTCTACTACTTTTTTTTCTTGTTTAGGCTCTTTTTTTGGAGTTTTATTATCTTCTTCTTCATCTTTTGGCAGTAAAACAGACCTAATTTTTTCTTCTATCGTTTTAGCAATATCTTGATGTTCAATTAAGAATTGTTTTGCATTATCTCTACCTTGCCCAATTTTTTTCTCACCATAAGAAAACCAAGAACCTGCTTTTTGAATCAAATTATATTTTAGGGCAGCATCTAATATAGACCCTTCTTTTGAAATTCCTTGCCCATAAGTGATTTCAAGTTCTACTTCTCTAAAAGGTGGAGCAAGTTTATTTTTTACAACTTTTACTCTAACTTTATTACCAACAGCTTCATTACCTGCAGCAGTTGTTATAGTTTCTATTTTTCTAATATCAAGTCTCATTGATGCGTAAAATTTTAGGGCGTTTCCACCAGTTGTAGTTTCTGGGCTTCCAAACATAACACCAATTTTCATTCTTAACTGATTGATAAAAACAACACAACTATTAGATTTTGAAACAATAGCTGTTAATTTTCTTAAAGCTTGACTCATAAGACGAGCCTGAAGTCCCATGTGACTGTCGCCCATTTCGCCTTCTATTTCTGCTTTTGGAGTTAGTGCAGCAACAGAGTCAACTACAATAATATCAACAGCTCCACTTCTAACAAGATTTTCTACTATTTCTAAGGCTTGTTCGCCAGTATCTGGTTGAGAAATATATAAATCTTGAATATTAACTCCACATGCCTTTGCATAAATAGGGTCTAAAGCGTGTTCTGCATCAATAAATGCCGCAATACCGCCAGTTTTTTGAGCCTCAGCGATTGCATGTAAAGTTAGTGTTGTTTTACCTGAAGACTCTGGACCATAAATTTCTACAACTCTTCCTCTTGGATAACCACCAATTCCCATTGCTGCATCAAGAAGTAAAGATCCACTTGGTATTGCATCAATCGCAATGATTTTTTTAGACCCAAGTTTCATTATAGAACCTTTTCCAAAAGCTTTTTCAATGTTTAAAATTGAACTTTCAAGTGCCTTTAATTTTTCATTGATATCTTTTGTGTTTTTTTCCATAAATTCCTTTCCAATAACTAAAACATCTGACATGAAAATCTCCTTATTTGATTTAAATTATACTCTCTATTAATATTAAAGTATAATTTTGGAGATTTTTGTTACAAAATCATAAAAAAATATAACACAGATTAGACTTGTTTTTATTCAATTTATTTTTCTTAATTGAATACCAACCAACGAAATCTGTGTTCTTCGTGTTCTAGTCTGTGTCAATCTGTGTTATAGTATAACAAATTGATAAAAATAGTAAAGTAGATTTTACTATTTTCTTAATTCTTGAGGTTGTCTTATTTAAATTGACAGTTTAGAAACGATTGAGTATATAATCACTATTTATATCTTTAATTATTTACCCTCTTCAACGCAGAATGTAATATAATTTTTATCATTTCATTGTAAGAAATACCTTTTTTCTTACAAGCGTTTGTCAGTTCAGAATACTCTGGGTTTATTTCTGGTAATGGGTTTACTTCGATAAAATGAGGTATTTCGTTTTCATCGTATCGAACATCAATTCGCCCACCGTCTCGGCATCCTAAGACTTTCCATGCTTTTATGGCAAGTTCACTACATTTTATAAAGTCTTCTTTTTCTGCACTTTTGTATTCGACAAAAAGATTTTCTTTGTTTTCATAAGAAAAATAGTCTTCTTTGCCATCTTTTGTAATAAAAAGATTTGTAACATCGATTACTCGGGTATCAGAGCCATTCCCCAAAATGCTAACTGTAAAATCTTTGCCTACCAAAAATTTTTCTACTAATGCTGGTTGATTGAAGTTTTTTAATATAGAAATACATTTTTCTTTTAAGGAACCAAAATCATAAACTTTTGATTTACTATCAATTCCCTTGCCAGAGCCTTCTCTAAGTGGTTTTACAAATAGTGGGTAGGTTAAATTTAGCCCATCCAAATCAGAAATTGAGTTTACTACAAAAAAGTCAGCAGTTTTTATCCCAGCATTTTTTACAACCATTTTTGTTAATGCTTTATCAAGTGTCAAAGCAAGGACAAAAGGGTCAGAGAATGTATATGGAATCCCGTATTCATCAAGTATAGAAGGAACTAAAGATTCTCTACAAGTACCATTAAGCCCTTCGCATATATTAAAAATAATATCCCATTTTTTACCCAAGTTTAATTTTTCTACAAGATGTCTAACATTTCCAATACGTTCAGTCTCAAAGCCACAAAGTTTTATTGCATTATCAATCCCATTAATTGTCTCTATTGGGTCAAATTCGGCTGTTTGTTCTAAAGAAAAGCCTCTTTTGATGTAATCATCGCGTAAATCATAAGTTATTCCTATTTTCATTGTAAATTTTTCCTTCTTTTAGTTCATTATATAGTTGTTTAACCCATCTTACAGCATCGTCATATTTTACATTTAGAATATCTGGCAGGTCGCCTTTTTTATCCAAGTATTGAACTGGGCAATCAACAAATGTAATGCCAGTAACAACTTCTTCTACAAAGTCGTAAGGATGTATTCTACAATAAAGAGGGCGATCTTCCATTGGTAGAATGCAGCCTTTTTCTGTTAGAAAAGTACAATCTCCGTTTGCTTGGTGTTTTAAAGTTTGGACTTTATTATCCTTTGACAAAGCATATAGCCTCATATTTGGGTCAAAACTTGAAAGAATCCTATTTTTTAGATATTCTTTTGGTTCTTCCATAAGCCAAAAATCGTTTTGACCTACAAAATTAATAATTCTTTTAATATCGCCATCAGTTAGTAAGACTACTCCACTACCGAGTTGGCAACAAGTTTTATCTATTTTAGAACATTTATCGCATAGATTCATAATATTCCTCTTGTTTTTGATTGTTTTTTTAAGCGACATTCACGAATGTCGCTTTTAGAAATGTAGCCTTTATGATTTATAAATAGTCAGGGTATTTAAAGATTTTATCTTCGTAATTTTTTAGGAGTAAGTTGTTTTCGTCTTTACCTATAAAATATTCTGGTAAAAGAGGGATTTTACCACCACCGCCGGGAGAATCAATTACAAAATTTGGAATCGCATATCCAGAAGTAAAACCTCGTAACCCTTTGATGATCTCAAGACCTTTTTCTACTTTAGTTCTAAAATGTGAAGAACCAAGAATAGGATCGCATTGATAAAGATAGTAAGGTTTTACCCTAATTTTTAAAAGTCCTTGCATCAATTTTGTCATGGTTTCTACGTTATCGTTTATATCTTTTAGTAAAACTGTCTGACTTCCTAAAGGGATACCAGCATCTGCAAGTCTTTCGCAGGCTTGTTTTGTTTCTTCCGTGAGTTCGTTAAAATGTGTAAAATGAATGCTCATAAACAATGGATGGTATTTTTTTAATATATTTACAAGGTTTGTAGTAATTCGTTGTGGTAATACAACTGGGACTTTAGTACCAATTCTTATTATTTCTATGTGTGGAATACGCCTTAATTTTGAAAGAATGTATTCTATCTCAAAATCTTGTAGAGTAAGAGGATCTCCACCAGAAATTATAACATCTCTAATTTGAGTGTTTTTTTCTATATAAGAAATAGCATTTTCTATACAATCTATATTACAAATATTCTTATGTCCAACTAATCTCGAACGAGTACAATATCTACAATAAGTAGAACAAAAGCCAGTAACTAAAAATAATACTCTGTCTGGATAACGATGGATAATTCCCTCAACAGGTGTATGTTCATCTTCATTTAAAGGGTCTTCTTTTTCTACTGAGCTATGGATGTGTTCATTTATGATTGGAACTACGGTTTTTCTTAAAGGATCGTTTGGATTGTCTTTTTGGATAAGACTTAAATAATAAGGAGTAACTCGTAATGGAAAAAAATCTTTTAGAGAATCAAAAGATTTAATTTCATCCTCTGATAAGTCCAAAAAATCAGAAAGTCTATCAAGCGTTGTAGCACTATTTGCTATTTGCCATCGCCAATCTTCCCAATCTTCTTTGGTTGCATTGTCAAAATAATTTGTTAAAAAAGAATGTGATTTAGTCGAAGTGGAAATTAAATCACTTTGGGGCAGTTGCAGAGGGTCCTCGTCCTGAGACGATTTGTCTATAATTGAAACAGTAAATGAGGGTTTCATTTTGATTCAGTCTCCAAAAATTAGTTTTATTATACTGCATAAAAACATCCTATCAGTATATAGTAAAAAGTCTCTAATTTTAAATCATAATTTAAAAAATAAGTTATAAATTCTACCAGCATAAAACATTTATTAATTAAAAACTTTTTATATATTATAGTAATAATAATAAAAAAGTAAATAGAAATGTTTAAAAAAGTTAAGAAAATATATTTTTTTTACCAAAATTGTTCAAATTTTAATTTTATATTTTGAGAATTATTTTTTAATTAATCTTTTATGTGCTTATCTATAAATAAGATAACCATTCTAAAAAACAATATAAACCAACTATTAACTGTTTTTAGCGATAAGTAAGATTAGTTAAAACCGTCAATGATGCTAATATATTGAAGGAAATACAAAAAAATAGAGAATTTTGATTAAAAATTCCAATAAATTTAAAAAAAACTATCTATTTTATTGAAATTTTTCCAATTCTTCATAAAGTTCGTGTTAAAAAAATTAATATGTATTGCAAAAATGGTTAATCGTTGCTATAAACCAAATTTAGATTTATTGTTAAGTACTTTAAAATTATATAGTTTTTTATTTTTTTAAATTTCCTGTTACAAATATATATAATCCGAAATCTGCAATAAAGTTCTACTTCGTTTCGTTACAAATTTATTCTATACTGTGTAAATAGTTGATTTTTTTACAAAGACTCGAAAATTTTTTTGTAAAAAAGATCAATTTTTAAGCAAAAAATAGACATTTTTGGGGTTAGAGGCAAAAATGTTTTGCAAAGTTTTGACTATTTATACAGCCTGATTGTAGACTTCTGGTATAAAAATTAATTATTTGCAAAAATTTAGTCTTTGGATTACAATTAATAATATAAGAAAATAAAAATATTTTTTATACTAAAAGGATATTTTATGCTTAATGAAATTATTGAAGAATACTATAGCTCTTTGTTTGATACAGACTATGTTGGTGCTTTAGCAGTAATTCATAATGCCAAAAAAGAAGGTGTAACTCCAGAAGAAATTGTATTTGAAATTGTAATTCCTTCTATCGATAGAATGTTACAATCTTTTTTGTTAAATCAAGAAGCATCAATATCCCAGCATTTTTTGGCATCAAAAATATCAGAACAAATCGTTGATGAGATGTTACCACTATTCCAACAAAAAACTGAAAAAAATGGCAATATTGTATTAGGTACATCTTTTGGCGATTTTCACGGATTGGGTAGAAAAATAGTATCAGGATGTCTCAGAGCAAATTTATATAATGTTATTGATCTTGGTTTAAATGTTAACCCACAAAAATTTATTGAAGAGGCTATAAATAATGATGCTCAAATTATTGGTATTTCAAGTATGATGGTACATAGTGCAGTTGGCGAAAATGGATGTTTAAAAGTTAAAGAATTATTAAAAGAAAAAAAATTAACTGATAAAATAAAAGTAATTGTCGGTGGTGCACCTTATAGATTTGATAAAGAGTTGTATAAAAAAGTAGATGCTGACGGATGGGCAGAAAATGCAATACAAAGTATTAAACTTGTCGGAGAAATAATAGAGGAATTAAAATGAACAGCATGGAAAGATTTGTTTCTTTAATGCAAGGTAAATTACCAGATAGAGTTCCTGTAATATGTAATTTATTGGATCAAGGTGCTAAAGAGCTAAATATGTCTATTGAAGAATATTATTCAAAAGGAGAAAACGTCGCAGAGGGACAGATAAAATTAATAAATAAATTTGGATACGACATAGCGTGGGGAACTTTTTATATAGGATATTTAGCAAAAATACTTGGTTCAAAAAAAATGATTTTTTCAGAAACTGGACCACCAAATGTAGGTAATTTGATAATTAAAGATTACAAAGATATAGAAAAACTAATAATACCTGATAATTTGGAAGAAAATCAAAATATTATTGAGTTAGTCAAATGTATCAAGATATTAAAGACTGAATTTGAAGGAAAACGCCATATTTTGTCTGCTGTATTATCATCATTCTCGCTTCCTTCTATATTAATGGGTATGGAAAATTATTTTAACTTAATATATACAGGTCCAAAGGATTTATTAAATTTATTATTAGAAAAATCAAGCCTTTATTGTGAAAAATTAACTCATATTCTACGAAAATCTGGTGTAGACTTTATAGCATATATCTCATCATTATCAACCGTTGATATTATTACCCTAAAACAATTTAAGGAATTAGCCTTGCCATGGATAAAAAAAGACATACAAAGGATAGGAACCGCTGATGTTGTTTTTTTTAATGGTGGTGGAAGGATAAATCCTACGATTGATACTCTTATAAAAGAAACAGGTCTTATGGTTTACTACATAAATCCTAAGGATAGTGTAAAAGAAGCCAAACAAATTATAGATGGACGAGCTTTATTGATTGGAACAATAAATGACATTGGATTACTAAGCTGGTCAAAAGAAGAAATTGAAAGTGAAGTTAAACGAATTATGGAGGAGGGCTCTTTAGGCGGAGGTTTTATTTTTGGTACTCTGGTTATGCCTTATTTAATCCCAGAAGAAAAAATAAAAATAATGCTTGAGGCAGCCTATAAATACGGAAGGTATTAAAATGAAAAAAATTTTAATAGGTTGTGGTATTTTAAAAAAAGAAATTAACTATTTGATAGAAAAAAATAATTGGGAGATAGAAGTTTTTTATTTAGATTCTTCTTTACACATAAATTTTGACAAATTGTACAATGGGTTAAAATTTTTTTTGGAAAAATTTAAAGATAGAGAAAAATATGTTTTTTATGGGTGTTGTCATCCACAAATAGATGATCTATTAAAGGAATATAATTGTAAAAGAACAATTGGTCAAAATTGTATCGAAATTTTACTTGGAAATGAACTCTTTACAGAAGAATTAACAAATGGTGCATTTTTTTTATTAGAAGACTGGTGTTTAAGATTTGATTTTATTTTTAAAGAATTTCTTTGTTGGAAAGAAGAAATGGTAAAAATGGTACTAAAATCTGAGCATAAATATTTTTGTTGTATAAAAACCCCTTGTTCTAATGATTTTTATAATGAATCTGATGTTATTAGCCGAAAATACGATATTCCAATAAAATGGCTTAATGTAAATTTGGATAACCTTAATAATATTTTAAAGCAGACTTTTTATGGAAACTGATTACAAAAAATCTTACGAAGACTTAAAAAAACGATTCAATTCTCTTGCTAAAGAAAAGGCACATCTAACTACAATTAATCTTATGTATAAAAAAATGACAGATATAGTTGGGTATAATAATGTTATTAAAACTCTATTTGAACTAATAATGGATTTTTATGGTGGTTTAGATACAAAAATATATTATTCTTTAAATAATGAGTGGCATTATTTTGATATAAACAATAATTATGTAAAAATTAATAAAATAGATGACCCTATGATAATCAAAGTTATAGAAACTAATGAGTGTATTTCAGAAGATGTAACAGAAACTCTTAATTCTTTTATTTTTGATAATAATACTACGAATATAAAAGAAAGAAACTATGCTTTCCCTTTATCTGTGAATAATAAAGTAATAGCTGTTGTAAAAATAGATAGAATACTTGTTCATAATGAAGAATTGATAGCAGAATTGAAAATTTTTTTAAGCTATACTTCAATTATACTAAATAATGAATTATTTAATTATACTCAATTAACTAACACTTTAACAGAGTTGGAAGCCATTTTTCAGGCGAATCCAGATGGTATGTTAATAATAGACAATGATTTTAATATAATAAAAGCAAATAATTCGATTTTATCTCTAATAGAATTAGATAATACTGAAGTAATAGGAAAAAAATGTTATAAAATAATTTATAATATAGATAACCCATGCAAAAATTGTTTTATATTTAATTATAAAGAAGAAGATAAAACCCATGACTTCGAAGTTAAAATTGTTAGTAAAAATAACAATCAATATGATTGTCTAATTTCTGTTAGTAAATTAGAAATAAACAAAAAAAGAAAAGGGTTTATTATAAATATAAAAAACATTACATTAAGAGAAAAAATAAGTGACCAATTGAAAGAATCTTTATCAGAAAAAAATATATTATTATCAGAAATTCACCATAGAGTTAAAAATAATTTACAATTAATATCAAGTCTCATAAATTTAAAAATGTTTTCAATACAGGATGAATATATAAAAGACTCATTAAGAGACTTAAATACACGGGTAAAATCAATGGGAATAATACACGAAAAATTGTATCAGAGTAATGATTTTGCAAAATTAGATATAAAAGATTATATAAATACTCTTATTGAAGAATTAAAATCATCAATAGTAACTAAAAATATTAATTTTGACTTAGATGTTCAACAAATATACTTTAATATAGATACTATTATTCCTCTGGGATTATTAATAAATGAAATATTAACAAATTCTATGAAATATGCTTTTAAATATATTGATTTTGGAAAAATTTGTATTAAATTATATAATGAGGAGACTCATTTTAAATTGATTATTGGTGATAACGGCGTTGGATTACCAGAAAATAAAAATATAGAAAATTGTGATACACTTGGATTAAAACTAATTGATGCTCTAATTTACCAATTAAAAGGAAAGTATATAGTTGACAGAATCCAAGGGACACAATATGTTATAGATTTTGATGTAATCGAGAAGGAATAAAAAATGTGCAAAACTATATTAATTGTTGAAGATGAAATGATAAATGCTCTATTTTTAAAACATTTAATACAACTATCTGGCTATAAATGCTGCGGCATTGTAACAAGAGGCGATGATGCTATAAAAAAAGCATTAGAACTAAATCCAGATTTAATTTTAATGGATATTTTTTTAAGTGATAATATCGATGGTATTCAAGCATCAGAGTATATTCACAAACAAAAATTTATACCAATAATATTTATCACAGCATCTAGTGATAAAGAAACTTATGAGAGAGCACAATCTGTTAAATATAACGCATTTTTACGAAAACCTTTTAATAACGAAGAATTAACAACTCAAATAGTTCAAACATTAAAAATTTCTTAATATTCTACTACTATAATAAAACTTTAAATACTTCCTTTGACAAAATTAAAAGTTTTTGTTAGTATGACACAAATTAGCACAGATTAAAAACACAAAATACATGGATTTTATAAATTTATAATAAATCAGCAAAAAGATATAAAAAATCGTTAATTGGTTAAAAACTATTAAAATCAATGTTAATCAATCATAATCTATGTTATAATAATATTAGGAGAGAATAGATGAAAGAATTAAAGATAAATCCAGAAATTTCTTCATATATAGATTTTAGTTCTTATGAAGGAAAAGAAATAGAATTAACTGGTATGATTCAAAATTTACGAATTTTAGCATGGGGTGGATTTCTAATTTTAAGAACTGCAAATTATATCATTCAAACAGTTTGCGATAAAAATAATGTCTCTTTTCCACTTGAAACTCTAACAGTAGAACAAACAGTAAAAATTAAAGGTTTATTACAAAAAGCAACGATTAAAGATAAATCAATTTACCCAAGGGATTATGAGGTACAAGTTAGAGAAATTGAAATTATTTCTTCACCTTCAGTAAATCCTTTACCTGTTGATACAACTAAAAAAGAATTAAATGCTGGTCTTGATACAAAATTGGATTTAAGACCATTAACTTTAAGACATGCAAAACAAAGAGCGATTTTTAAAATATCTTCTGTAATTTATAATGAATTTGGCAATTATTTAACAAAAGTAGGCTTTACTCGAATATGTTCACCTAAAATAGTGTTTTCTGGTGCTGAGGGAGGTGCAAATATTTTTAAAATAGATTATTTTAAAAGAAATGCTTATTTAGCACAATCGCCACAGTTTTATAAACAGATGATGGTTGGTGTTTTTGGTAGAGTTTTTGAAGAAGCACCTGTTTTTAGAGCAGAAGAACACGACACATCAAGACACTTAAACGAATATATTTCTTTAGACTTTGAAATGATGTTACAAAATGGTTTTGAAGACTTAATTGTTATGGAAACAAATGTTTTAAGGCATATATTTGACGAATTAAAAAAACAATGTCAAAACGAAATCGAATTACTCGAAATAGAACTACCATCACTTGAAAAAATAGTTTGTTTAAAATTTAGCGAAGTTCATGAAATAGTTTTTAATAACTTCAAAAAAGATTTTAGAAGCGAAAAAGATTTAGCACCAGAAGAAGAAAGATTGATTTGTGAATATGCAAAAAAAGAATGGGGAACAGAATTTGTTTTTATAACACATTACCCAACAGAAAAAAGACCATTCTACGCAATGTCTGATTCTGCAAACCCAGCAGAAACCTTATCATTCGACCTACTCTTTAGAGGAATCGAAATTACAACTGGTGGACAAAGACTCAATAAATACGAAGACTATATTGCAAAAATGACAAAACTTGGAATGAATGTTGATTCTTTTAATTCATACTTACAAGCATTTAAATTTGGTATGCCTCCACATGGTGGACTTGGGCTTGGTTTAGAAAGATTAACTGCTCAAATTTGTAAATTGAGTAATGTAAAAGAAGCAAGTTTATTTCCAAGAGATATTAATAGATTAG